>NZ_DATHXO010000143.1:0-5965 GCF_035459645.1 Schnuerera sp. | reverse complement strand
TCTTCTTGGATATCCTCTTCCATTATTTCTTCTTGGATATCCTCTTCCATTATTTCTTCTTGGATATCCTCTTCCATTACTTCTTCTTGGATATCCTCTTCCATTACTTCTTCTTGAAATATTTCTTCTTCTATTTCTTCTTCTATTTCTTCTTCTATTTCTTTTTCTATTTCTTCTTCAATAATAGGTTCTAATTCTTCTATCTCAGATTCTTCAGAGTATATTTCTTCTTTTTCTTCTGATAATAACTGTTTTATAGCTCTGTCTATAATCCCATTATCTTTATCAATATAGCCTCCTAATAATACATATATACCCCTTCTTATGAGAATAGCATCTATTTTGTTTATTGAAAATCCTTTTGATTCTAATTCTCTTAAATTAAGGGAAATGTTCATCCTAGATTTACCTCTTTCATCTGTAAAAATTCTACATAAATCCTGTTCATAAACTCTACCATTTCTTTCTCTTAATAGGTATACTCGGTAATGTTCATCTTTTTCACAATTCTCTACATTTAAGTTTATACTCCCTTTATTGTCTCTTACTTCTACTCTTGCATGTCCTCTTGGGTTTATATCGTTAATATTTGTATAATCGTTTTTTAATATAATATACTTTCTAAAGTATGTATATTCCATCGGCATAAATTACCCTCCTTTTTAGTCTTTATACTAATATATGTCTAAGGAGGGTAATGTTTTACTAATCTTAATAAAATCTTCAATTTTTAAATTTTCTGCCCTTGCTTCTAATGGTATATTGGATGTTTTTAAAACTTCTTTAACCTGTTCTTTATCCAATCCTAAAGAACTGGAAGATAGAGAGTTTAATATGGTTTTCCTTCTTTTACTAAAGGCTGCTTTTACTACTTGGAAAAATATTTTTCTATCCACTTGAGGCAAATCCTTTTTTAAGTTTAATCTAATTATAGCTGAATCTACTTTAGGTTTAGGCATAAATACGGTTTTAGGTACTGTAATCAGTATTTCTGGATTAGTATAGAAATTCACAAATATGGAAAGGGAACCATATTGTTTATTGTTAGGAGAAGCTATTATTCTGTGTGCTACTTCTTTTTGTATCATTATTATAATGGATTCAATATTTAAATCCTCTTCTATTAATTTAGCTATTATAGGAGTAGTTACATAATATGGCAAGTTTGCTACCACCTTAACAGGTCCTCCAGCTAGTTTTTCTTTTATTATTTTATCAATATCAACCTTTAATATATCTCCATGTATTATTTCCACATTATTATAATTATTCAATGTTTCATCTAATATAGGGAACAAATTTTTGTCTAACTCTATAGCTACTACCTTTTTTGCATTTAAAGCTAATTCTTCCGTTAAAGTTCCAATTCCAGGTCCTATTTCCAATACATAGTCTTCTTTTGTAATATTCCCTTCTTCTGAAATCTTTCTAACTATATTTCCATCTATGAGAAAGTTTTGTCCTAGACTCTTTGTAAATTGAAATCCATATCTATTTAAAATTTCCCTCACATATTTAGGAGAGTATAATCTTTTATCCTTCATATTTTTCCATCATCTCCAAAGCCTTTATAAATTCTTCTTTAGTTATTCCAAAATTATTTAATCTGTTTAAAAATTGTTTAGAATTTGCATATCCTATTCCTAGAGTATTTCCTAAGAATTCTCGTTTCTTTTGACTATTTTCAGTCCCTATTAATCCTAGTTCCATTAAATCGCCTTTAGTAAACTGTTCCCTTTTTTCTGTGATTATAGGTCTAGCTTTTTCAATAGCCTCTATAATATCCTCTTTTGATGCATTTTCAACACCAATATCTCCTTTTTTTAAAGCCTTGCCTTGAGGCAAGAAAGCATGTTTACAATTTTTAATATGCTTACATAATCTTTTCCTTATCTTTTCTCCTGCATAGTCTGGGTCAGTCAAAATTATAATACCTCTTTTTTGCGCAATTTTTCTTATATTTTCTATAAATTTCATATCATAACCAAAACCACCAGTAGCAATTACTTCAGCATTTACTGCATTTTTTACCGCTGTTATATCGTCTTTTCCTTCTACTATGATTATTTCCTTTATCATATTAACACAACCTTTTTCCTTATACAATTGAATTGTTTAATTTATTCTAAATAATTTTTTTGCATTTTCTGATGTTTTTTTTGCTAATTCTTCAAAGGTTATTCCTCTTAGTTCTGCTATGGTTCCTGCTACGTATCTTACATAGAATGGTTCGTTTCTTTTTCCTCTATAGGGTTCTGGTGTTAAATAGGGTGAATCTGTCTCTATCATTAGTTTGTCTAATGGTACAGCTTTTGCAACTTCTTTAGATACTCTGGCATTTTTAAAGGTTACAGGTCCTGCTAAAGATATATAGAACCCTAACTTAATATACTCCATTGCCATTTCTACACTACCTGAATAACAATGCATAACCCCTTCTAAAGTACCGTCTTGAGCTTCCTTTAAAATATCAAAAGTATCCTTTGTAGCTTCCCTAGTGTGGATTATAACTGGTAGATCTACTTCCTTTGCTAGATTAAGTTGCTCTATAAATCTTTCTTGTTGAATATCTCTAGGTGAATTATCATAATAATAATCTAATCCAATCTCTCCAATCGCCACTACCTTTTCTCTATTGGTAAAAGATTTCAATATTTCTATGGTGGATCCATCCATTTCTTTAGCTGAATGAGGGTGTACTCCTACTGCAGCATATATATTATTATATTTTTCCGTTAATGATACAGCTTTTATACTGGAATTTAAATCTGCACCAGGATTTATTACTAAATCTATCCCTAATTCTTTTAAGCCCTTAATCAACCTATCTCTATCCTTATCAAATCTTCCATCATCTAAATGTGCATGGCTATCTATTAACATCTTTTCACTCCTTGTAATGGGCAGGCCATAAACCTGCCCTTATCTTTTATGATATGGTTGCACCAGATTCTATATCTTCTAGAGTAGATACAAGAGTTAATTTTCCATCCTTTTCTGCAGCTAAAATCATACCTTTTGATTCTTCACCTCTGAGTTTAATTGGTTTTAAATTAGCAACGATTACTACTTTTTTACCTATTAAATGTTCTGGTGAATAAAATTCTTTTATACCGGATACAACCTGTCTTTCTTCTTCTCCAACTTTCAACTTTAATATTAATAACTTATCTGCCTTTGGATGATCTTTTGCTTCTAGAACTTCTGCTACTTTAAATTCTATTTTATCAAAATCATCTATAGTAATAAAATCTTCCATCTTTTTATTGCTCCTTTGCTCTATTAATTTTTGGTTGGCTTCATTTAATCTGTCTAGTTCTTTTTTAATATCTAATCTTGGGAATAAAACTTCTCCCTTTTCCAATTTAGTTCCTGGTTCTATTTTACCCCATTTTTTTGTATCTTGCCAATTTATATATTGATTAAATCCAATTTGCTTTAAAATCTCCTTAGAAGTCCTTTCCATAAACGGATTAATAAGCAATCCAATAATTCTTATACTTTCGGTTAAATTATACAATACAGTATCAAGTCTTGCTTTTTCTTTTTCTTTTGCCAGTATCCAAGGAGTAGTTTCATCTATATATTTGTTAGTTCTTCTAACTACTTTCCAAATCTCTTCTAAAGCTTGACTATAGTTTAATTCATCCATATAATGTTCTACCTTATCTGCTGCATTTATAGCCAAGTCTATTAATGATTTATCAATATCCTCTTCTTTTGTAGGGGAAGGAAGGATTCCTCCATTGTACTTTTCTACCATGGTTACAGTTCTACTAACTAAATTTCCTAAATCATTGGCTAAATCTGAATTCAACCTTTGTAAAAACTTTTCCCTTGAAAAAGAACCATCTTGACCAAAGGAAAACTCTCGAAGTAGAAAATATCTAAAGGCATCGATTCCATAAAGCTCTATTAGTGGCTCTGGATAAATCACATTTCCTTTAGATTTAGACATCTTATCGTCTTCAAACAATATCCAACCATGACCAAATACCTTGTCAGGTAATTCTAAATCTAAAGCCATTAATAATGCAGGCCATATAATTGTATGGAATCTAACTATTTCCTTACCTACTAAATGTACATCTGCTGGCCAATATTTTTTAAACTTCTCATCTTTTTCTGTTCCATAACCTAAAGCAGTAATATAACAGGATAGTGCATCTATCCATACATATACTACATGTTTTGGATCAAAGGGTACTTTGATTCCCCAATCAAAACTAGTTCTAGATACACATAGATCTTCTAATTCATCCTTTAAGAAATTGTTTAGCATTTCATTCTTTCTGGATTCAGGTTGTAAAAATTGTGGATTATTTTTATAAAGCTCTACTATTCTATCTTTATATTTAGATAGTTTGAAAAAATATGCTTCTTCTTTTGCTAGATGAACTTCTCTACCACAGTCTGGACATTTCCCATCTACTAACTGACTTTCTGCCCAAAATGATTCACAAGGTGTGCAGTACAATCCTTCATAATTTGATTTGTAAATATCCCCTTGTTTGTACAATTTCTCAAATATTTTTTTGACTGCTTTCTCATGCTCTTTATCTGTAGTCCTAATAAAATCATCATAGGATACTTCTAACATATTCCAAAGCTTTTTTATGTCCTCTACTATTCCGTCTACATATTCTTTAGGTTCCATATTGTGTTCCTTAGCCTTTTCTTGAATCTTTTGGCCATGTTCATCTGAACCTGTTACAAGATATGCATCATAGCCTTGGGCTATTTTAAATTTTTTTAATGTATCTGCTGCTATAGTTGTATAAGTATGACCAATATGAAGATTATCACTAGGATAATATATAGGTGTTGTTATATAAAATTTCTTCACATCTATTCCTCCCTCTATTATTTTATTTTCTATCTAATCAAAAAAACCTTCATCTCTGTATAGAGACGAAGGTTTGAAGCTCGTGTTACCACTCTAGTTCGTTTAAACTTCACAGTTTAAACCTCTATAGGTTACATATATAACCTAGCATATGATAACGGATGCTGCCGTTACAGTTTACTAAGATTCAACTGTAAAGTTTAAGGACCATATTCGGTTTAGTTTTCAACGCCGGCTTTCACCTACTCCAGCTCTCTAAAGTTTCAAACTAAACTTACTCTTCCCTTCATTACCTTTATTTTTATTATACTGGTTTATTTACTTCAACAATATACAGGAAATTTTTAGTTTTGTCAAGTTTGAAATATTCATTGTGACCAGCTTATTACTTATACATATAATGATATTAGTTATATAAAAGGAGTGATTTTATGTATCCACAAGATTATGAACAAAGGCATCCAGCCGTACCACCTTTATATCCAATGGATCCTTGTAGGCCAAAACCTATGCCTTATGAACCTGAACCTATGCCTACAGAGCCTTATATACCAATGGACCCAAATATGCCATATATGCCTTATATGCCATGCCCTATGATGGACCCTAGGTTTAGAGATTGTGTTAGAGTATGTATGATGCAATGTGGTCATTATCCAATGCATCCTCAATATCCTATGGGTATGCCACCTACTAATTATCCTGAAGAAATAAAATAAAATAAAAGAAATGTCCTCTCCTGGAGGGCATTTCTTAATTATTACAAAAACTTAACATCCTCTTATTGATTAATAATATAAAGTTTATAAATTGTAATATATTTACATTTTTATTGCTGATAATACCGTTTCTTACCAGTCTTTAAAAATTTACAGAATAGATTGAATAATATGGGAAATAATATACTTGAATAATATTTCAACTTATTTTTTGACTTTTTACTGGAAAATTATGGACAAAAATTTGACAGTAAAATCCTTTTTGAATAGAATACTATCTAGTCAAAATTTAGGAGGTAGAATCATGGAAGAGTTTTCAGTCAAAAAGGCGAATCATTTTAAAATGTTGACTGTCCTCGCTATAACTGCAAGTTTATCTTTGGGAGTATATATGCATACA
>NZ_DATHXO010000142.1:0-1865 GCF_035459645.1 Schnuerera sp. | reverse complement strand
ACGTACTGATTCTTCTGTTGGTAGTGCCAATGCTTCGTCTCTTGAGTTTGTATGCAATGACTGGGTTCCTCCCAATACTGCTGCTAAGGTTTGTATGGTTACCCTTATTATATTGTTATCCGGTTGTTGTGCTGTTAATGTGGAACCGGCTGTTTGAGTATGGAATTTTAGCATCATGGATTTTTCCTTATTCGCTCCAAATCTTTCTTTCATTATCTTTGCCCATAGTCTTCTTGCTGCTCTATATTTTGCTACTTCTTCTAATAGGTCATTATGTGCATTGAAGAAGAAGGATAGTCTAGGTGCAAAATCATCTACATCTAATCCTGCATTAATTGCTGCATCTACATAGGCAATTCCATCTGCTAATGTAAAGGCTACTTCTTGGGATGCTGTAGAGCCTGCTTCTCTTATATGGTAACCACTGATGCTTATAGTGTTCCATTTTGGTACTTCTTTAGAACAATATTCAAATATATTAGTTATTAATCTCATGGATGGTTCTGGTGGAAATATATAAGTTCCTCTTGCTATGTATTCTTTTAGTATATCATTTTGGATGGTACCTCTTAATTTATCTTTAGATACTCCTTGTTTCTCTGCAACAGCAATATACATGGCTAATAAAACGCTTGCAGGCGCATTAATAGTCATAGATGTGCTCACCTTATCTAAAGGTATTCCATCAAACAAAATCTCCATATCTTTTAATGAATCTATAGCAACTCCTACTTTTCCTACTTCTCCTTCAGATAACCCATGGTCTGAATCATATCCTATTTGAGTTGGTAAATCAAAAGCAACGGATAGTCCTGTTTGCCCTTGTTCTAATAAGTATTTATATCTTTTATTGGATTCTTCTGCTGTAGCAAATCCTGCATATTGTCTCATAGTCCAAAGTCTACCCCTATACATAGTAGGTTGTACTCCTCTTGTATAAGGATATTCTCCTGGAAAACCTAGTTTTTCCTTATAATCTAATTCCTTTATATCTTCTGGTGTATATAGTCTATCTACTTCAATATTTGAACCTGTTGTAAATTTTTCTTTCCTTTCTGGAAATCTACTAATGGCTTTTTTTACCTTTCCTTCTGTCCATTTCTTTTCGCCCATTTTAATTTCCTCTAATTTTTCCTTTTCAAACATATTTCCATCCTCCTTATATTTGGAAAAGTTTTTACCGTAAAAATATTACTATCCACTATCTATTATAGTAATAATCTTATAGATTTTGCAACATATATTTCAATATTTTTTAAAAATGAAATAAAAATTGCAAAATTTATAAGAGAGTTCTTCACTATTCGTTACAAAAAATAGAACTAATGCCTATTGAAGTCATTAGCACTGGATTTTATTTGATATGCAATTTTGATTTATTCTCATTGCCACAAATAAAGCAGTTTTATTGTATGTGATTTTCTTCTTTCCAATTTAAATATCTTCTATATACTCCTTTTGTAGCTACTACTACAGCTTTTTGTGAGTATCCAAAAAACCTAGTTTCTAACTTTTCTATTATATCGTCTATTCCATCCTTTTCGATATTGTGACCTATTATAAGATAGGATAAAAAGTCTTTAACTAAATCAGATATTAAAGTAACCATTACATCTTCTATAATCCCTGTTTTAATATTAATTAAAAAACCTACTCCCACTACCTTATGAACATAAGTAGCAGCCGTATCCGATGGAAGCTTGGCATAGGAAACGAAATATATAGTATCTTCACCAAAATCTCTAACACTTCTCATTAATTCACCCCCCCTAGTATAGATTCAAATACCGTTGGTAATTCCTTCATCTCAACAGCCTCAGCTCCAAGTTCTGCTATATTTAATCCAGCACCAGGCTTAAATATAT
>NZ_DATHXO010000141.1:0-3820 GCF_035459645.1 Schnuerera sp. | reverse complement strand
GCAGGCAAACATGGTATAAGAATCGAAAATGTAGCTGTAGTAGAGGAAGACATAGAAACAGAATTTGGTGGTAAATTCATGAAATTTGAGAATATTTCCTATTGTCCAATAGATCTTGATGGAATAGATGTAGATATGTTGACACAAGAAGAGAAAAAATGGTTGAATGACTATCATGAGGAAGTATATGAAAAGCTTTCACCATATCTAAATGATGAGGAAAAGGAATGGTTGAAGAAGGAAACTAGGAATATATAAATTTAACTTAAACATAGGGGAGAGTGTGGGATGTTGGAATAAAGGGACCTTGTTTTTAGACTAAATAGGAGACATGTCTCTCTTAGCCAATAGATTTATTACTAGATACTATTTTGGTAAAAATTTCTAAAAACACTAAAAGCACAAGAAATCCTTATGATTTAAATATTGCTATATCTGATGTTGAGAGAAATATGATTATAAAAGCTTTAGAAGTTACAGGAAACAATAGAGGAAAGGTAGCTAGACTTCTTTATATACTAAGAATTAATGGATAGATATAACATAGAAGAAGTGTCTATTGAATGACAAGGATGTCGGCAACAAGACACTTCTTTTTTATTTTGGTTTCTACAGTGACAATTAAAGAAGTCGAGCAATTTATAGATTAGATGACGAAGGACTGTTCTATAGTGATTAATAAAGAGAGAACGCAGATAAAATATGAAATTCATGAAAATATTATTTAATCTAGTCATTTTTGAATAAAGTATTAAAAACAAGACAGTATTTATAGATAAAGTCTTAATATTAGGACAAATTATGAATTCAAAAAAAATACCTTTAAATTTTCGCATTTAGATAACTATAGAACTTGGTATGAAGATTGCATTAAGAATAGATGATATAAATTATAAGAAATTGAAAGTTAATATTATTTATTTTCAACAATATTAATGATGGAGAATAAAGGGGGTAGTATTTTGAAATATTTAGTTAAAAATCCTGAACTATGCATAGAATGCAAGGCTTGTGAAGAAGCCTGTTCTAAAGTTTTTTTTAAAGAAAACAATGGAGAAAAATCTAGAATAAGGATAGGTGGTGATAAAAAAATCACAGCTTGTACTCAATGTGGTGAATGTATAGATATATGTCCAGTGGAAGCTTTATATAGAGATGAGAAAGGAATAATTAGACTTGATAAGGAAAAATGCGTAGGATGTCTTATGTGTGTAGGATTTTGCCCAGAATTTGCCATGTTTGAACATGAAGATTATATAGAACCTTTTAATTGTATAGCTTGTGGAATATGTGTAAAATCATGTCCAACAGGAGCTATTTATATAGAAAAGAAATAAGGGGGTGTCAGTGTGAAAAAATTAATAGATTATAAATATGATTTAGGAAATATAGAAAGAGGTTATAATAGCAGAACCTTATATGTAAATTTAACAGATTTAGAGATAAAAGAAAAAGAAATAACTGATGAGATGAAGGATAAATTGTTAGGTGGTAGAGGTTTTGGTCTATGGTATTTGTGGAATTCAGTAACTCCAGAAACAAAATGGGATGATCGTGAAAATGAAATAATAATCTCTACTGGTCCTATAGGAGGCATTACCCAATATCCAGGAGCTGGGAAATCCACAGTAGTAACTCTTTCTCCATTAACCGGAATCCCAATAGATAGCAATGTAGGAGGATATTTTGGACCTTATTTAAAATTTTCCGGATTTGATGCTTTGGAGATACAAGGAAAAGCTGAAGAAGATGTGGTCATTTTTATAGATGGAAACAGTGGAAAAGTTGAAATTGCAAGATCTAATATAGAAGAAAAAGATAGCCATATTTTAGCAGAAAAGCTTACTGAAATCTATGCAATTGACGAAGAGGACAAGAAGAATATATCAGTAGTATCTACTGGTAGTGCTGCTGAGCATAGTTTAATGTGTATGTTGAATTTTAGTTTCTATGATGTAAGGAGAGAATCTACTAGGCTTAAACAAGCTGGTAGAGGAGGTACAGGTACAGTTTTTAGAAACAAAAGGATTCAAGCTATTGTAGTTAGGTATAAGGGAACAAAAGGGAATCTAAACAATCCAGCAGATCAAAAGAAAATAAATAAAACTGGTATTAAACTACATAGAGAAATAGCCGAGCTAGATGATAAACAGAATAAAATGAGGGAAATTGGTACAGCAAATATTATAGAAGTAATGGATGAATACGATTTATTACCAGTACACAATTTTAAATTTGGTAGACATAAAGATACATACAAAATATCTTCAGATGTATTTAAGGGTATGGTAAGACAAAATATGCCAGATGGTTGTTGGTATGGATGTAGTATGTCTTGTGCTAAAGCAGTTGATGGTTTTGTTCCAGAAACAGGACCTTATAAAGGGCAGAAAGTAATCGTAGATGGGCCAGAATATGAAAATGCTGCTGGGTTAGGTTCTAATATAGGAGTATTCTGTCCTAATGGAGTTTTAGAAATGAATTTTTACTGCGATACCTATGGACTAGATATTATTTCCTTTGCTACTACTACAGCATTTATTATGGAATGTTATGAAAATAGTATAATAGATAAAGAAATAACTGGTGGGTTGGAACTTAAATTTGGAAATAAAAATGCAACCTTAGAATTGTTACACCAGATGGCAAATGGAGAAGGATTTGGTAAATTAGCTGGTTTAGGTGTAAGAAGGCTTAAAGAGATATTTGTTAAAGAATACGGTGCAAACACGGATTTCCTCTGGGATATAGGAATGGAGCAAAAAGGGCTAGAGTATTCTGAATATGTTAGTAAGGAAAGTTTAGCTCAACAAGGAGGCTATGGACTTACCAATAAAGGACCTCAACATGATGAAGCATGGCTAATATTTATGGATATGGTAAATAACCAGATACCAACCTTTGAGGATAAGGCAGAAGCTCTTCATTATTTCCCTATGTTAAGAACCTGGTTTGGATTAAATGGGTTGTGTAAATTGCCTTGGAATGATATAGCTCCAGCAGATAATCATTTAACAGATGAACCCGCTAAAATACCTGAACATGTACAAAACTATGTGGATTTATATAATGCAGTCACGGGTAAAAACATAGATGAAGATGAACTCATACGTCAATCGGAAAGAGTATATAATCTTCAAAGGATATTTAATATCAAAATGGGTTATGGCAAAAGAATTCACGACAGAACTCCCTATCGTTCCATGGGACCTGTAACGGAAGAAGAATATCTATCTAGACAGGAAAGATATGATAATCAGCTAAAAGAATTATTGAACTACGATGTAAAAGGGAAAAGTACAGCAGAAAAAATAAAAGTTTTGAGAGAATATAGGGAAGAACAATATGAAAAATTGACGGATGCAGTATATAAAAGAAGAGGCTGGACTATGGATGGAGTACCATCTCCAGAAAAACTAAAGGAATTAGGGATGGACTGGCCAGAATTATTAGAAGTAGTAGAAAAACATATTTAAAGGGGATTTAGATGATAACAGTAAATGGAAAAGAATTTCCTTATAAAGAAGGATTAACAGTTGAAAAATTATTGAAAAAAATGGGGTATGTATATCCAAGGATTATCGTTAGGATTAATGGAGAAGTAATAGAGAAGGAAGATTATACTAAAACTACCTCGAGATCGGCGACGCCGACCTGGATGGCTGGATCCGCGACCGCGTCGTTGCCCACCAGAATCCAACCGGCGAGCCGCTGCTGCGGCACTATGCCGACGATACGTGGGCGTTGGTGCGCGAGAACCGCACGCCCGACGGCGGAATCATTCAGACCCGCACCGACGTCACCGCTCTCCGTCAAGCGG
>NZ_DATHXO010000140.1:0-3575 GCF_035459645.1 Schnuerera sp. | reverse complement strand
ATTAATTCAGCATAATTTTAAAAAGAAAAAATTTTTGTTATATTATTCGATTAAATGGTAATAAATATACTTAGGGAGGTGAACTAATGATTGATAAAATTATTAGAGGTGTTATTACATTAGTTGGATTACTAGTAGGATATGGTATAGTGGCAGGTTTGATAGCTTTGGAAATAATAAGCCTGTCAAATAAAGGTTGGTTAAGCTTAATCTTTTATTTAGGTATAAGTTTGATTTTTGGAATTATATTTTTCTTACTATCTCCAAGGGTTATGAAGGTTGGAAGGGTAATCATTCAGTTTGTCGAGACTGAACTTCAAAAAGTTCCTGCTTACGATATTGCTTTGGGTTCTGTTGGTTTAATAATTGGTTTTATAATTGCTTATTTGTTGAGTCAACCTTTTTATAAACTTGAAATACCTTATTTAGGCGTTGCTATATCTATAGTTTTCTATGTTATATTTGGTTATTTAGGTATTAAAGTTCCTACTAGAAAAAAGGAAGATTTTACTAGTACTATTGGCAATTTCCGTAAAGGTTTTGGTAAAGATAAGCTAAAAACAGATTGTAGATCTTGTCCAAAGATATTAGATACTAGTGTAATTATTGATGGAAGAATAGCAGATATTTGTAAAACTGGTTTTATTGAAGGACCTTTGGTTATACCTGAATTTGTATTAGAAGAACTCCAACATATAGCCGATTCTTCCGATGCTCTTAAGAGAAACAGAGGTCGAAGAGGACTGGATATTTTAAACAAAATACAAAAGGAATTAGATATTGAAGTAATAATTCATGATAAAGAATTTGAAGAAGTAAAGGAAGTAGATTCTAAACTATTGAAACTTACTCAACTACTAAAAGGTAAAATTATTACAAATGATTATAATCTTAATAAAGTAGCTGAAGTACAAAGTATTGATGTTTTGAATATTAATGAATTAGCTAATGCGGTTAAACCAGTTGTATTGCCAGGAGAAGAGATGGTAGTCCAAGTTATAAAAGATGGTAAAGAGTCAGGGCAAGGTTTAGCTTATTTAGATGATGGTACAATGATAGTAGTAGAAAGTGGCAAGAAACATATTGGAGAGACTATAGATGTATTGGTGACTAGTGTTCTTCAAACGTCAGCAGGTAGGATGATATTTGCCAAACCTAAAACTATAGTAGATAGAGCAGTATAGGACCAATTTTATTGGTCCTTATATTTTGTAAATTTTAGGGAATATAAATATATATCATTTTATGTTTTTCTTATCTATGCTATAATGTTTAAGAGGTGAAATATATGTATAAGGGTCACTATGTTTCAGTTGTAATTGCAGCTGCTGGCATGAGTAATAGAATGGGAAGCAAGATAAACAAGCAATTTATTTCTATAAATAATAAACCTATCCTTGCTCATACAATAGAAAAATTTGAAAGATGTAGATATGTAGATGAGATGATAGTAGTTGCAAAAGAAGATGAGATTAATTATTGCCGAAAAGAAATAGTAAAAAGGTTCAAATTTAACAAAGTATCCAAGATTGTAAGAGGTGGAAAGGAAAGACAAGACTCTGTATATAATGGGATATTAGCATTAGATGAAAAAACTGATATAGTTTTATCTCATGATGGTGCAAGGCCTTTTGTAAAGATAAAAAATATTGTTGATGGAATAGAAGGAGCCATTGAATATGGAGCTTGTGTAATTGGTACTCCTGTTAAGGATACTATAAAGGTAGTTGGAGATTCTGATAATATAACCAACACTCCGAAACGAGATTTTATATGGGCAGCTCAAACTCCTCAATGTTTTAAAAAAGAAATCATTATGGAAGGCTATAGAAAAGCTATAAATGATAATTTTATGGGTACAGATGATAGTTCATTAGTGGAAAGATTAGGAATAGAAGTTAAAATGATAATGGGCAGTTATGAAAATATAAAAATTACTACACCAGAAGATTTAATAATAGCTGAATCTATTTTAAAAAATAAGGGTACAATCTTTAGAAGAAAAGAATTTGTATTTCAAAGTAGATAGGATGGGAAAAGATGAAAATAGGAATAGGATATGATGTACATAAATTGGTAAATGGAAGAAAGTTGGTAATTGGGGGAGTGGAAATTCCCTATGGAAGAGGTTTATTAGGGCATTCTGATGCAGATGTTTTAGTACATGCTATTATGGATAGTATTTTAGGGGCTCTAGGACTTGGGGATATTGGTAAGCATTTTCCAGATGACGATAGCCAGTATAAGGATATATCAAGTTTAGTATTACTAGAACAGGTTTATAATATTATGTATAAATCAAATTATATAATAGGCAATATAGATGCGATAATTATAGCAGAAGAACCTAAAATGGCTCCTTATATAGAAGAGATGAAAACAAATATTGCACAGGTTTTAAACACTTCTGTTTCAAATATAAATATAAAAGCTACAACAACTGAAAAATTAGGATTTGAAGGTAGAGGAGAAGGCATTGGCGCTCAAAGTGTCAGTTTAATTAAACCAGGAATAGGTACCGTTTCGTCTAATTATACTGAATAGTAGATAACGATTTTTGTGTTGTTCTGTTACTTTTATAAAGATTAGAATAAAAGCATTTGACAGATTATGCAAGTTTTAGTATGATTAATATTAATAAAATATATGGCTATGATAGGAAATAGTAAGTATTAATGGCCTAAGAGAGGAAACCATAAGGTGGAAGGTTTCTGGCCCTCTGAATACCAAACCCATCCTAGAGCATTTAAGCAGAAAATAGTATGTTTAAACGTTGATTGCGTTAAAATCTTAAGGGGACTATAAAAAGTCTACTAGAGTGGTACCGCGGAAGTAAACCTTTCGTCTCTATTAATGTAGAGATGAAAGGTTTTTCATTTTGATTATATTAAATTTTAAAATTATTAAATGATAAATAAAAACAATCTTGGTGATTATCAAGAAAAAATGAAAGGAGCATTTAAAATGAGAATGTCAAAATTATATATGCCAACATTAAGAGAAGTACCATCGGAAGCGGAAATACCTAGTCACAAATTACTTTTAAGGGCGGGTATGATGCGTAAATTGGTATCGGGAGTGTATTCTTATCTACCTCTTGGATATAGGGTAATAAAGAAGATAGAAAATATTGTTAGGGAAGAAATGGATGATGCAGGTTCTCAAGAATTGTTAATGTCTGCTATTCAACCACGAGAGTTATGGGAATCAAGTGGAAGGTGGGTTAATTTCGGTCCGGAAATGTTTAAATTACAAGATAGGAATAGTAGGGAATTTTGTCTTGGACCAACCCACGAAGAATATTTTACGTCCTTAATTAAAGATGAAATTAAATCATATAAACAATTACCATTAAATTTATATCAAATTCAAACAAAATATAGGGATGAAAAAAGACCTAGATTTGGAGTAATTAGAGCTAGGGAGTTCATTATGAAGGATGCCTATAGTTTTGATAAAGATGAAGAAGGAATGGAAAATTCCTATAAAGAAATGTGGGCTTGATGGAAGCAAATCCATCGAGGATTGGGTTGAAGGCCAGTGTGGTGGGCTGACAACCTATGATCAGAAACCCA
>NZ_DATHXO010000139.1:0-2315 GCF_035459645.1 Schnuerera sp. | reverse complement strand
TTTGACTCATTATCTATTCGATAATAGAATATACCTGCCTTTTTCTTTAATATCCGTTGACATTTCTCCAGTAAAGACGTAGGTTCCTGTTGGTTCGTTGAATCTATATAGTCTTGTGTTTTTAGTGTTAGTATAAGTTATAGTATCTTGTTTGAACATTAGTTTTGCTGGTCTTAGTAGATTTTTTATTTCTAGTTTATCTTTCCCATATTGGTAGTCGAAGTCTATATTATAAGCTTTTGATGCTACTCTTTTCCCTTTTGGAATATGGGGTTCCCTTGTTCTTTCTATATGGATATTTATATAGGCGTCTTTATCTCCTTTATCCTTTTTACTTACATCTAAAGTATATAAATCCCTTATATTTAATATAGCGGTCATGGTTCCGTCTTTTATAGTCAAATTGTTGTCTTTTCTTGCATATTCAATTGGAATAGATACTGTAAATTTATCATAGGATTTATATTTTGCTAAGGAAAAATCTACTACTCTTCCTCTTAGATGGTCAGAGCCTATGGTTTGTGTTACTCTACCTTCTATTATTTCTTCTTTGCCTTTTTGTTTTATTTCCTTTTCTTTTTCTTTTAATTCTTTTTCCTTTTCTTTAAGTTTTTCATCTTCACGAATAGTTAATGTCTTTACTTTAACTGTGGCAAAGTCTATAGCTGCTCCATATTCGTTTAAGGCACGTACCATGAAAGTATATTCTGTTCTAGGTTCTAACCCCTTTACTAAAAATTCTGCTTCCTCTGTATCTCCTATAAAGGTATAGTCCTTATCTTTTGAAAGTTTCCCATATATTTCATATCTTGTAGCTTTGTTCAATATATTTTCATCGGATTTTGACCATATTAATTGTACTGTAGATTCGTAACCAGGTATTCCTTCCAAAACTAATGGTTTAGTTGGTATAGGTTTCTGGTATTCAAATCTATCATAAGGGTTTGAAATGCCTCCATCTGGATTTATTATTATTAGATGATTGTTTTCTAAATTCTTAGCTTCATTGAATTTGACTTTTATTACATTATCTCCTTCTACTGTAACTGAAGCCGCTTCCATTCCTCCTACTACTGCTACTTCTCTATTGTTGCCTTGACTGTCCACTCCGATTAAACCTTCCCCTTTTATGTCCATATCTTCTTTTAGTTCATTTTTATTGACTATTTCTCCTCCAACGATTACCTTGCCTCCTGACATAAACATTTCTCCAGTTAAAGTTACTTCCGTTTCTATGTCGTTGGTGAATATTTTATTAGGAGATACGGTTTTTATCTTAGGTTTGGATATATAGGTAAAGTTAATATCCCCTTGGGACATTGAACCATCTGGGTTTTCTATCCTTACCTGTACTGGACCATGAGTTGCAGATTTTGGTGCTGTGACTTCTAAGGTTTTATAATCAATATATTTAATATCCTTCTTTTCTATTTCTATATCTCCAAAGTATACCCTTAATCTTTCTCCATCAAATCCTTCCATAGTTTCTCTAAAGTCATTTCCTGTTATTTTTACTTTAGTACCTCCAGTGGCTGACCCTTTCTCTGGTTCTATAGTATATATTTCTGGATCCGATTCCCCTTTAGTAAATTCTATGAATATTGGAGGGATTGTTTTATCAGAGGTGGCAGTTCCTCCATCTCTATTGGTTACAGAAACTCTATGAAGCTTTCCTACTTCCGATTCTGGCACTGGTGGCATAGTGAAAGTTAGCTTGGTTGGTAATCCATAGTCTATATCATTTTCCCCAATAGTTAGTAGGTTGGAGATATCTATTCTTGCACCTTCTCTAAAGTCGGTACCATGAACGGTGATTATACTGCCTCCTTTGTGATCTACTTTTAATATTCTAGCTCTGCCATTTATTTCATCTCTATATTCTTCTTGAGGTTCCCTTCCATTCCTAGTAACATTGGTAATAGCTGGTTTACTATCAGGTGTTTTATAATCAAATTCTCCTCTACCTTGTCCTCCATCTGGATTGATTATGAATACAGGTACTTTTCCTATGGTATGGTAAGAAGGAGTTTCTACCCTTAATTGGATGGAGCTTAGATAATTTACATTTTCAGAAAATCCTCTTTCCACTATAAACCTTCTATCCTCTACACTTACTTTAATTAATTCCTTTCCTGTATAAGGATTGGTTCCGTCTTTCAAAAGGCTTATAGGAATATACTTGGTAGTATTGTCATATCCAAGTATTTCTTTTCTATATATTTTATCTCCTTCTTCTAAAGTTAGGACAATTTTTTCATCTACTCCATTGAATTCAGCAGTAAGGCCTCCTGGCAATTTAACAGTAGCCCTATTCT
>NZ_DATHXO010000138.1:0-1741 GCF_035459645.1 Schnuerera sp. | reverse complement strand
CCTTTCAAAGTGTGAGCAACCCTAAAAAGTTCATTAATCAAAGATGTATTTGTTTTATCCTTTTCCAATTCCAATAAAGCTTCATTCATATTTTGTAAATGTTCTTTTGATTCTTCAACAAATAAGTTAATATATTGGTTCAAGTCTAAATCCATTATTACACCCCCACTATACTCATTATTTCATGAGCTATCTTATTTAAAGGAACTATCATATCGATACTTTTTGTATCTATTGCTGATTTAGGCATCCCAAAAATTATAGATGAATCTTTATCTTGAGCTATTGTAATACCTTTTGATTCCTTTATTTGGACAATTCCGTTCGTACCATCAGATCCCATACCAGTCATTATAACTCCTAATTTTTTTAGACCTTTAATTTTTGCAACAGATTCCATTAAAACATCTACAGAAGGTCTTAATCCTTTTACAGCTGGTGTTTTATTTAATTGAATGAAATAATCTGAAGATTTTTTAACTACTTCCATGTGAAAATCTCCAGGTGCAATATAACAAGTACCCCTTTCTAATCTATCTCCATTTTCACCTTCTCTAACTTTTATTTTTGATAAATTATTCAATCTATCTGCCAGTGATTTAGTAAATTTAGGCGGCATATGTTGAACTACTACAATAGTTCCATTAATATTTTCATCTAATAATGGCAAAACATCTTGTAATGCTCGAGGTCCTCCTGTTGAAGTACCTATTGTAACTATATATTCAAAGTTCTTCTTACCGGTGCTATCAACTATTGGATACTTGGATAATGGTTTTAAACTTGTTTTATGAACGTAACCAATCTTGGGTTCTGATTTTGCAGCAATTTTTATTTTGTTAATCATCTCTACTTTAGCCATTTTACCGCTTATACTAAAAATATTTTTTGGTTTTGGAATAAAATCAATCGCCCCTTTATCTAAAGCATCTAAAGTTAAAGTTGCACCTTCTTTAGTCAAATTACTAATCATTATTACAGGTAAATTATAGTTCTTAATAATTTGCTCCAAAGTAGTAATCCCATCCATAATAGGCATTTCTATATCAAGAGTGACAATATCTGGTTTCAATAAAGGGATTTTTTCTAAAGCTTCTTTCCCATTCTTTGCTTCTCCAATTACAAAAATTTCTTTATCTTCATTGAATATATCCGTCAATATTTTACGTATAAAAGGAGAATCATCTACTATAAGTACTTTTATCAATTATATCAATCCTTTTTCTCTTAACAATCGTTGTTTAAAAAATATAAATTGAATTATTCTATCCCTATCTTTTTCATTTAATTTGATGAATTTTATTCCTAAACTAAAATCATAATCAAATGTATCAACCTTTTCGATTCTTAAAACTTTTCCTTCTGTAGTAATTTGATGATTATCTATCGTAAACTTGCATAAGACAATATCATTAATTTTATGTTCATAGTTAGAATATATTTTTAGTCCTCCACCACTGATATCCTTTGTCCTACATTTTTCAGTAATAGTCTTTTCTTTTGTGTTTTGCTTAAGAACAAACTCTTTTACTACTGGTATATCAATATTAAATCTATAAAATCCTCTTAATTGTGATCTTTTAGTTTGTGATATTCTTCGTATTTTAAGTTTATATACCCTTTCATATTCCCTTCCTAATACTTTAGCATTAAAAGAGTATCTTCCTTTATTTTCAACAATGTAGCTTATTTCTATTATTTCATCCTTGTGAATTAAAACCATATTGTTTTTATGTATAGG
>NZ_DATHXO010000137.1:0-1564 GCF_035459645.1 Schnuerera sp. | reverse complement strand
GCGTTATTTCTGTTGTTGCAAATATATTGCCAAATGAGACTCATGAATTAGTATTTCATTATCTCAGAGGTAAAATAGAGGAATCAAGGAAAATGCAGCTTAAAATGAATGGATTAATTAATTCATTATTTATAGAAACTAATCCTATCCCAATTAAAACAGCTATGAATTTATTAGGAATGGAAGCAGGAGAATTGAGATTGCCTTTAGTAGAAATGGAAGATAAAAATAAAGAGATATTAATAAAAGAGTTATTTGAAATGGGATTGATTACAAAGGAAGAATATCATGATTAAAACTATTGTATATGGTATAAATGGGAAAATGGGACAAATTTTAAGTGAACAGTTATTAAAGGAAAGTGGTATGGAAATTGTTGCAGGAATAGATAGAAGCAAGTTTGACATTAAAAGAACATATCCAGTATATAATAGTCTTTATAAATATAAAGGAGAAGTAGATGTTATAATTGACTTTTCTCATCCTTCTTATTTAGAGCGGATAATCGAATATTCTCTAGAGAAGAAAACACCCTTAGTTATTGCTACTACTGGTTTTTCTCAAGAACAATTTGAAAAAATAAAAATGGCTTCAGAAGAGGTACCTATACTTTATTCTTCAAATATGTCCTTAGGTATAAACATTCTATCAAAGGCTTTGAGAGAAATAAGTCAGGTTTTAAATAAGGATTTTGATATTGAAATTATTGAGAAACATCATAATAATAAAGCTGATGCACCTAGTGGTACAGCTTACTTATTAGCTGATGTAATTAATGAAGCTTTAGGAAATAGCTATAAATACATATATGGGAGAGAAGGCAATAATTCAAAGAGAGAAAACAATGAAATAGGGATCCATTCTATCCGCGGTGGAACCATACCTGGAGAACATACTATAATATTTGCTGGTTCTGATGAAATCATAGAATTAAAGCATACAGCCTTATCTAAGAAAATTTTCGCTCAAGGAGCTATAAAAGCATCTCGATTTATAGTTACTGCAAAAAAAGGATTTTATACAATGGACGACATTTTCAATGATGATATTCAGAATTTACTATAACTATTGAGTATTAAAAATAAGTTGCATTATATTTTGCCTAAAATATTAATTATTTGCATAAAAAAATTAGATAAGATATAGTTTTTATATGTACAATACTAATGGAATAATAAATATGAAAGGAAGATTTTATGGGAAAAGAACAAGAATTTGCAAACAAATTAATAGATTTTATCAATGCAAGTCACAGTTCATTTCATGCAACAAAAAATGTAGAAGAAATACTTATAAAAGAAGGGTTTAAAAAAATTGAATTACAGGACAAATGGAAATTAAACAAAGAAGGCAAGTATTATGTATCTAAGAATAGTTCAGCAATAATAGCATTCGTAATAGGAAAAGGAGAAATAGAAGATGATGGATTTAGGCTTGTAGGGTCTCATACAGATTCACCAACTTTTAGGATTAAACCTGATCCTGAAATGACTGTGGAAGGAAAATATTTAAAATTAAACACAGAGGTCTATGGTGGCCCAATATTAAACACTTGGTTTGATAG
>NZ_DATHXO010000136.1:0-3996 GCF_035459645.1 Schnuerera sp. | reverse complement strand
CATTATGACAGAAAAACAGGAATATGCATTTAGTTCCAGCATATCCTGTTATATCATCAACATATATCATGAAACTCATGATAATTTGTCAAAACACTTGAATGTTTGCTCTAAAACATGTAGCTTCTTGCCAGAAGCATACGATGGTTCAAACGGTCATCCATTTTCACCAAACAAATCTGAGATTTGTTGATCATAAAATGATCTATTGATGTAATAGCCCGCCTTATATCACTCTTCCATCACAAGTTCTGGAAGTTCCTCATCTTTCTGAGAAACCTGCTTATAAAACTTATTATAGAAATCTTCTACAAAAGTAGACGTAATAAGCTTGTTGCCTGTCATCTTTGCGTAAGAACACACAAAATCTGTAATGTCCTTTGCTACATCTGGATTAAAACCAGAATGAGTTTTTGACAGTCTGAGTATAGTTTCTACTACATCTGACTTAGCTTTTAATCCCTTGCCATACATCTTCAAGCATACCTTAATAATATGAGATACAGCATCATCTGTAGGCTCAGTCACATTCATCTGATAAAATCTTCTGAGAAGAGCTTTATCAGTCATTTTAGAGAATTCATTTGATGTTGTAGCACCAATAACTCTAAAATCTGGTCTGGTAAGATAAGGCTTGAGAGTATTACCAAGACCAGGAGTTTGACCATTGGACATTTGACCAAGAGATTCTACTGTATGAAATTCATCCATAAACAGTATTACTTTACCCGAATCAAGACTATGTTCTATCAAGTTCTGAAATTTCTCTTCAGTAACTCCACGATAACCAGGACCAGATAAAAGCTTATTTGTATTTATCTCAAGGACTTTGAATCCATGAAGAGGTTCTGGAGCAAGTTGATTAGCAATAAGAAATGCTAAGTTATGTACAAGAGCTGTTTTACCAACTCCTGCTTGTCCTGTGAGTAGAGCATTTGGCTTTTCATGTCTCATCATAGTAAGAAACAGCATTTGCATTTCCCTGTCTCTTCCTATAATGTTTGGATTATTATTATTGGCGTAGATTTCTGTTAGATTAGTCATGATTATGTATGTTTTTCATTAGTTTTTGTATTTCTTTGTCAGCCACTTTTTCCCCTTGATTAATTATTTTTACTCCCTCATCAAGTAGTCTTAATTCCTCAACAGAAAAATTGTTATAAACAGCATCTCTCTCATTATAGCCGTTACCATAGTATAATCTTCTATTATACCATTCATTACCTGTCCAAACGGAATATTTGCCATTGCTTTTAACAATATATCCTGTCCAATCAGATGGAGATTTATACATCTGTATAAAAGCTTGTATGACGTGATCTCTTATTTTAAAATTATAGATGAGAGATACAAAATCTTCAACAGTATTATCATTACTTTTTTCTTTATTTGCTAAATACATTTGACGCAGAGATACAAAAAGTAATATGATAGCTGACATTGCTAAAATAAATGCTAGTGGTTCCATAATATGTAATTTTTATTGAGTTATATATATTACACACCCTATCAAAGCTATACTAATTATTATTATAGCTATTGAAAGTGATGTTATACCTACAAGAAGATTAACTCCACTTGTATCATTATCTGTAAGGAACTTATTTATAGTTGAATACGCTATACATAAGCATATGAATGACATTAAAAATAAAGCTCCTATAGCTGTTAGTTCATTGTTGATCATTTTCCCACTCTATCATATCTTTTAGACAAGCAAGAACTCTTTTCTTTATAGATTTTTGTGTATAGTCGTTTGTTCTTGGATAATTATTTATCTCGGCAAGATTTATATAAGAAAGACCATACTTATCCTCAATAAACTCCTCTACTCTTCGTCTGGCAAAATCGTTTATTTCTTTTACCTTTTTTTGTTTTTCAGGATCTTTTACAGGATTCCCATAAATAAAACCACCCAATTCATCAGAACATGTCTGATTATTAATTTCATCTGGGTTTAGTGCTATCCTTACTAAATGACCAATAGCACAACATTTTCCATCTTTTCCAAAATGACTTTTAATAAATTGATCTTCTGGTATATCCTTGAGTTGGTTATAAGCTTCTTGTGCATTCATAGTATTTGTTATTATATGTTTAAGATTTCATCAAGTTTTGTCCAATCCTCTAAAACTTCATCAATTTCAGACTCTGTGATAAAACCATCAGCTAAATGCTGTTGAATCTCATCTATTTGATGAAGTGCAAGACTCATGATAAGTTTTTGAGTATTTGATATCTCATTACTCATGAGATTGTATTTTAATTGATGAGCAAGAAGACCAAGTTTAAGGTGATCATATACTGAAGCATTTTTTATCTCTTTGTGTATGGAAGATTGTGAGTTTTCTGACTCACTGTAGTCTAAAAGTGTTTTGCGTGACATAATATGTTGATTTAAGGTTCTATAGATGTTAATAACATATCAAGCATTGCCAACACCACTAAAATAAAGAATATAGACAATGCTATTTCTGGAGTCTGAGTTGGCAATGTGATATGTTCCATGATATATTTAAATTTTAATCTTCAAAGAATGCTATTTTATCAGGATTATTAGTAAGCTTTTTATATTTAATTTGTTCACGACCAGCAGATATTTTATTACCAGTTAATCTGGCAATTTGCCCTGCTCTATCATTGTCAATTTGACCAGAATCAAGGTCATCAAGTGCTTTATCTAATACATCGTGTATATCTTTACATGTTTTCATTGTATTGCTCTTTTTAGTTTTATTTGTTTACGTTTTAGTTTAATTAAACTATTTGGAATATCATCTTTGACAAGATTATCATGAGATCCTATCACTGATACTATGTAATGATCTTTTAATTCTCTTCTTGCTATTCTAGCTGCCACTTTCTTTCTTAAATTAAGTGTTTTGGGATATAATTTTTTCCTTCCACGTTTGCCAAAACCTCCTTGTTCTCTCTGGTTATATATCATTCTACACGAATTACTGCAAAATTTAGATCTATTTTTATGTGATCTATGTCTGGTGTATTCCTTATTACATTCCAAACATTTAAGTGTAATATTCAATGGTTTTCCATTTCTTCTTTTTAAACCAAGACAAATTCTATCACAATAAGTTCTTTCTGCATCTCTTATATCAGATTTATATTTCCATACAAATCTACCACAATAATTACAATTTAATCTTATCATAATATTATTTTGTTATGTGTGTGATATTGTTGCAGCTATAAAAGATAATGTTCCAAGAAGTATAAGTACTTTTGCTTTAACAAGAGTTTTATCTACAATTTCTACATCACTATCATTATCTGCAATAGAGGTAAGTGCTGCTGCTATTACAGACAAATGAATACTGATTACAAATAATACTACACCAATGCAAAGTAAACCAAGGGTTAATGTCTCCATAATATTGTTTTGTTATATATTTAAAAAGGTTTGGCAGGGAAATCACATTCATCACTGAGGCTCATCAGTTTTGATGATATGGTGTGATTTATTATTGTGTAAAACCTGCCAAATTTATCATGAAATACTTATAATAAGCTTTGAATCAGGATCATTATAAGCAGTTCTAAGTCTTTTTGATTGTTTTATCCAAGTATCTATGATTTGTGCAGATTCTTGGATACCTTTGGTTCCAAACTTTGTATAGGCAAATATTTCCTCGTCTGGACCAAATACTATTCTTGCATAGACATTTATGGTATTATTCATAATATTCCTCCATATTCTGCAGTCTAAGTTCATAAAACCATTTTTCAGCAGTAAACATGACCAGAATTACACACATAAGTCCTATAATGTGAGATGATAGCAAGTTTGGAGTTATGAATACAACGATTAACAGCATGTAAGCTATTAATCTGCAGAGTTGTGATGTGATTAAGTAAAACATGATATAGTTGATTTGATTTTTATTTATGGCATTGTTAATTGTCCAATTAACATTCCTGTAGAGAATAATGTTTCACTATCTACTCCCAATGGATCATAATCAAATGATAATGTGTATC
>NZ_DATHXO010000135.1:0-2027 GCF_035459645.1 Schnuerera sp. | reverse complement strand
CTTTGAAACGGGAGAAGCAACTGCTTATGGGTTATATTCAGCACAGGATAGAGGAACTCTTTTTATTGACCCAGGAACTAAAGTTTATGAAGGAATGGTTATAGGTTCAAACCCTAAGGGAATGGATATAGAAGTTAATATCTGTAAAAGGAAACATCAATCGAATATAAGGGCTTCAGGTTCTGATGATGCTTTAAGATTATCTCCACCTAAACAAATGTCTTTAGAAGAAGCCTTAGAATTTATAGAAGATGATGAACTCATTGAAATAACTCCTAGTAGTTTTCGGGTTAGGAAAAAAATTCTGGACACAAATAAAAGATATAAATCTAAAAAACATAATTAACAATAAGATTTATAAAACAAAGGTGATCTTATGGAATATATAGTGGATGGGTATATGTGGTTTTTAAAAAATATATTATGGTTGAATATTTTATTTGCTATATTATTAGTATTTTTTGAAAGAAGAAACCCTACAACTACTTGGTTATGGCTTATGGTACTAACTTTTTTGCCAGGTATTGGCTTTTTACTATATCTATTTATAGGTCAAGATATGAGCAAGAAAAAGATGTTTAAAGTAAAAGAAGAAGAAGATCGAGGAATTAGAGACCGAGTATTAAGACAGGGACAAAAAATCCAGGAAGATGAATACAGGTTTTCTAATCCAAGATTCTTAGAATATGAAGATATAATAAAAATGCATATCTTAACCAGTGAATCATATTTTTCTCAGGACAATGACATAGAACTTTATTTTTCTGGAGAAGAAAAGTTTAAAGCTTTAGTAGAAAGTATAAAGAAGGCGAAGAACTATATATATTTAGAATACTATATTATGAAAAGCGATGGGATAGGCACTAAAATAATAGATTTGTTGACGGAAAAAGCTAAGGAAGGTATAGAAGTTAAGGTATTATATGATGGTATGGGAGGAAGGAAATTAAAGAGAAATTGCTTTGATGAACTAAAAAAAGCTGGAGGAGAAATAGAAGTGTTTTTCCCTCCCTTTGCCCCCTATGTGACCCCTAGAATTAATTATAGAAATCATAGAAAGATCTGTATTATCGATGGGGAAGAAGCTTTCGTAGGAGGGTTTAATATAGGTGATGAATATCTAGGGCTTTCAAAGAAGTTTGGATTTTGGAGAGATACCCATATGAAAGTACGAGGGACTGCAGTAGGGGCACTTCAATGGAGATTCTTTAAAGACTGGAGATTTGCAGCAAAAAAGGATAATGTTCAATGTGAGATAAATCTACCTCAAAGAAAAAACAAGGGAGATTCTGGAGTTCAAATAGTGAGTAGTGGACCTGACTCAAAATGGGCTAGTATTAAAGATGGATATTTTAAAATGATAAATAATGCAAGAAAGAGAGTATATATCCAAACCCCTTATTTCATACCAGATGATAGTATGTTTGAAGCATTAAAAGTAGCAGGGCTTTCAGGAATTGATGTAAAGGTTATAATTCCGTGTAAACCAGACCATATTTTTGTATATTGGGCAGGTCTTTCCTATATAGGAGAACTTCTAGAAGCTGGGGTAAAGTTTTATACTTATGAAAACGGCTTTCTTCATAGTAAAACCTTTATAATGGATGATTTTATAACATCTATAGGTACTGCAAATTTAGATATTAGAAGTTTTAAACTTAACTTTGAAGTCAATGCTTTTATTTATGATGAAGAAGTAAATAGAAAGATGGTAGAACAATTCAATTTAGATTTAAAACATTGTAAAGAAATTACTATAGAAGAATATAGTAAAAGGTCTAATATAGTTAAATTAAAAGAATCAGTTTCACGGTTGCTATCACCAATATTGTAATTGACAGGATAAAAATTCTCTTAAGGGAAACACTATCCTAAGAGGTGGTAGATTTGAAAAAGGGAATATTGATAATTATAATTATATTAAATATGATTTTATCTATATCTTGTGGAAATCAATCAAATGAAGAGGCTAAAAATGTTAAGCAAAAAGAAAAAGCACCTGAAACATTAGTCAAAGTTATGGAAGG
>NZ_DATHXO010000134.1:0-1727 GCF_035459645.1 Schnuerera sp. | reverse complement strand
TGAGTCTATTAACCTTCTTGCCTATGGATGAGGTAAAAAGGCTAGGAGCATTAGAAGGTGCTGAAATCAATAAAGCAAAAGAAATCCTAGCTTTTGAAGTAACCAAAATGGTCCACGGGGAAGAAGAAGCTATTAAAGCACAGAAAGCATCTAAAGCATTATTTGCTGGCTCCAAAGAAGAAGGTTCTATACCCTTCACAGAATTTAATAAGTCAGTCTTTGAAGAAGGTATAGGTATATTGGATTTACTAAAAAATGTAGGTCTTACTAAATCCAATAGCGAAGGTAGAAGACTTATAGAACAAGGGGGCATATCCATAGACGATGTAAAAATTGAAGATATTAATAGAACCGTTACATTAGAAGATTTTAAAGATAGTAAAATTCTTCTACGTAAAGGTAAGAAAGTATATCATCAAATAAGAATAAAATAATATTGATTATATAAAGGGACTGACTCAGAATAGTTAAGTAAACTCATTTTGAGTCAGCCTCATAAATTATATTGTTTTTTATCTTTGAAAATCTGCTAAGTCAAGTTCATCTATTAGTCCACTTTCAACCATATCTTCATAAGCATACATTTTGTAAACATAATAGCCATCTTTGTCAGTAGAAATGTAATTTTCTTCTATCCATAAAATCCATTTTTCAAGATCATTTTTTATCATATTTAAAGTATCGTAATCTGTCTCATTAATTGCACTTACTGAATCTACAAATAAATTATAATAATTATTTATCAAAGATGTGATTTCTCTTACATCATTCTCTTTTGTCTCTTTACTCTTACTGTGTGCATTCTCATAACGGTTCAAAACAAATTCAAAGTTCCTTGATATCTCTAATAAACGTCTAATATAAAATTCATCAATATTATCAGTTTCATGGTTGGAATGTTTTCCTATATCTGCTACAATGTGAGTTAATACTGCATAATGGTCATGCAACTCGCTAGATATATATTCCTCGGTACTTAATGTTTGATTATAAATAGTTCTAAAAAATAGAACTAATATTATGAAGATTAAAATTATAAGTAGTCTTTTTTCCCTCATTTACTCATATCCACCTCTTAGTGTATAACTATCTGTGTCCACTATTGTATGATGATTAACTAAAAATATATTGAAATCAAAATCAGCAGTTATATAGTGTCGCCCACTATATGGACTAGTTTCATCAATTGAATAAAATGTTTGATGACTATCTCTAACACGTAAGATTGGAGTTTCATTATTTATGCTAATGAATTTATATTGGTTTGAAGAAGATGCTGGTACTACAAAAGATCCTGATGAGTTAGAAGAACGCCCACTAAGAACTATGTTCAATGGTCCATATCCATAACTCCATTCAATGGTAAATCTTGGATTTGGATATCTTGTATGTGTCTCCCATTCCACTCTCCTAAAAACATCATCATTATTATCATCTAATTTTATAGAAATATCCGAATTAGTAACACCTAACATTTCTACATCATCTACAATTCTGCCATTATAAAGCACTCTCTGATCTTCGATAAAAATTAATGCATATCCTGTTGTTTTTTCACGAAGTAAGTCTTCCGTAGATAATTCAAGTATAATATCTATTTCATAAGTATAATCAAAATCTTCATAATATAATCTTCGAGTTGTTGAAACCAAATTACGATATGCATTGATTTGAACAGTATCACTGCCCATACATTCAATAATTGGTTCATATACTTTTACCCACCA
>NZ_DATHXO010000133.1:0-8007 GCF_035459645.1 Schnuerera sp. | reverse complement strand
GGTATTCTAATGCAGTATATAAGAAATTTTCAACTTATGAAGAAGCTCTAAATTTTATTGAAGATAATGAGGCAAAGGTTGAAGAAAAAGGTTTATTAGAGTTAAAAGAAAATGAAATGATTGCCTATGTTGATGGTAGTTATCATGCTGAAAGCAAAAATTATAGTTTTGGGGCTGTTATATTTACCACTAAAGGTAAGGAAACTTATTATAAAAAAGAAAATGATATAAGTTTAGTAGATATGAGGAATGTGGCTGGTGAAATAAGAGGCTCCATATATGCTATGGAAGAAGCTTTAAAAAGAGAAAAGAATACTCTTTATTTACATTATGATTATATGGGAATAGAAAAATGGGCAGTAGGGGAATGGAAAACCAATAAAGAGGGTACTAAAGAATATAAAGAATATTATGATTCCATAAAGGATAAATTGAAGGTAGTGTTTGTTAAAATAAAAGCTCATGCTGGAAATAAATACAATGAAGAAGCAGATAGACTAGCTAAAAAAGCTTTAGGAATATAATATAGAGGAGGCCTTAAAACCTCCTCTACATTATATTTTTTCATAGGTTATATTATTTTTTTCTAATAATTCTATGGCATAATCGTCAATCCTATAACTGTTTTTGAAGTAAATTTTTTTTATTCCAGCTTGTATCAATGATTTGGTACAATTTAGACAGGGAAAATGTGTTACATAAATTCTACAACCTTTTACAGGAATTCCTTCTTTGGCACAATATAGCAAAGCATTCATTTCAGCATGTATGGTGGCTATACAATGTCCATCTCTCATAGTATGTCCTACATCATCACAATGAGGATTTCCGGAAATAGATCCATTATACCCAGTAGATACTATCCTATTATCATCGTTGACGATTAAGCATCCAACTTCTGCTCTATCACAGGTAGAACGAGTTGCTACTATTTCAGCAATTTGCATAAAATATTCATCCCAAGATTTTCTTTTTCCCATTTATTCATCTCCTTTTCTATAAGTAAGTATTATATTATCATATTTTATATTTTTGTTGAACCAAATACAAATAGATATGTGGATATATTTTTTTATATATAATATAATGTAATTATCCAGGTGTTAAATATTATTAATTATCATAGAAAAGGCGATAAAAGGAGAAAATTATGAGATATATAATCAAAGAAAAAATTTTTACATTTGCAGATAGATTTAATATTGAAGATGAAAACGGATACCCTCAATATGAGGTGGTAGGGAAAATATTTTCTTTAGGAAATAAACTAAGGATTTACGATTTGAATGGGCAAGAGCTCATTTATATAGAGCAGGAAGTATTTAGATTTTTGCCTGAATATAATATCTATAAAGAAGAGAGCCTTATAGGAAAGATTAAAAAAGAGTTTACATTCTTTAAGCCAAAATTTCAGATAGAAAGCTCATATGGCAATTTTACCGTTGAAGGTGATGTTTTTCATCATGATTTTAATATTCTTAAAAATGGGAATCCTATTGCATGGATAAATAAGAAATGGGTATCTTTTTCTGATACTTATTCAGTAGATATATTGGATGAAGAAGATCAGCCATTTATTTTATCTATTATTATAGTATTAGACCAAATATTTTATGATGGTAATAGAAGCAATTCCTAGAGGATTTTAAAGGGATGTGGTGTTTAATGGAGTTGTTTAGTATACGAAATTCAGTTCAAGAAGTAGCAGAAGCTATTTCTACAGTTCTAAATGTAGATGTAACTATTGTAGATAAGAATTTAAAGAGAGTAGCCTCTACAGGGATGTACAAAGATTTAATCGGACAATCTTTACCTAAGAATTGTTCCTTTGAAGCAGTAGCAAAAAAGGGTAACCCTGAATTTATTGACAGCCCAAATATAAGTGAAAAATGTTTTCATTGTAGTTTAAAAGGCAATTGTGCAGAATTGGCTACTATTGGATATCCAATTATAAGTCAGGGGGATTTAATTGGAGTTATTGGACTAATTGCTTTTGATATAGAACAGAAAAGAAAAATCCAACAAGACTATGATTCTTTAATAGTTTTTTTAAGTAAATTAGGAGATTTATTAGCAGGAAATCTAAGATATACTAATATGATAACTGCATTGACCATACAAAGCGAAGAAACAAAGATGATAATAGATGGATTGGGCAGTGGAATTATATGTACTGATATTGATGGAAATATAAAATTTGTCAACTCTAAAACAGAAGATTACTTACAAATTAATGCTGATAATTTAATCAATAAATCTATATCCAGTATTATTCCTGAGTTGGATTTTGATTTGAAAACCCAAATTCCAGTTGAAACTAAAATTACAGTAAAAGGGAAAAGAAAAAGTTTTGTAATTAAAGTTCTACCAGTATTGGTAAAAAATAAGAAAGTAAGTAGTATTATCGAAATACATGAAACATCCAATATGGTAAAAAGTGCTTACAGACTAATAGAAGGTGGGAGCAATATAACTTTTGATCATATAATTGGAAATAGTCCCAAGATATTAGAGGTGAAGGAGTTAGCTAATAAAGTGGCTTCTAGTAGTTCCACAGTATTGTTAAGAGGAGAAAGCGGTACGGGCAAAGAGTTATTTGCTCGAGCTATCCACAATGGAAGCACTAGAAATAATTCTCCCTTCGTAGCAATAAACTGTGCTTCGATTCCAGATAATCTATTGGAAAGTGAATTGTTTGGATATGATGGTGGTGCTTTTACAGGAGCTAGTAAGGAAGGACAGATGGGTAAGTTTGAGTTAGCCAATGGTGGTACTTTGTTTTTAGATGAAATAGGAGATTTGCCTCTACATCTACAGCCTAAAATTTTAAGAGTTTTACAAGAAGGCGCTTTTATGAGAGTAGGAGGAAAGGAATTAATTTCTGTAGATTTTAGGTTAATTGCTGCTACTAATAGGGATTTAGAACAGATGATATATGAAGGAGAATTTAGAGAAGAGTTATACTATAGACTAAATGTTATTCCTATTCATATTCCACCTTTGCGAGAAAGAATAGAAGATATAGAAAGTTTGAGTAGATACCAGCTTCAAAAATATTGTAGTAAACTAGGGCAAAGTCTAAAGTACTTTTCAAAAGATGTAAAAGAAGCTTTTAATAGATATAGTTGGCCTGGGAATGTAAGAGAACTAGAAAATGTAGTTGAATATTTAGTAAATGTGGTAAAAGGAAAAGAGATAATATTTGAAAATTTGCCTTATGCAATCAAAAATCATTTGAATAATAATATTTGGAATATAGCAAATAATAATAAGTTGAAGGATATTCTTGATAATTATGAAAAGCAGATACTTAAATCCTATTTAGAACAGTATGGAAAAACCACAGAGGATAAGGAGCAAATATCATCAATTTTAGGTATAAATTTATCTACTTTATACAGAAAATTAAATAAATATAATTTGCAATAATGCGAAAAATTTGCAAAAATGAGGAAATTGATTTTTTGCCTATTTACACATAGTTATATAAGTAAATTCCAATAATATTATATATAATTCTTAATATTAAGAAAGACCTCTTATTAAAATTTTAGTCAAATAGAAGGACAAATTGGGTAAATACCCAATTTGTCCTTTTGGTTTATACTTGGCATAAATATTGCTTTAATATTATGTGAAAAGAATAAAAGATGAGAGGCGGTGTTTATATGGAAAATAAAGAAATTATGGAAAAAGTATTAACCATAATAAAGAATGAAACTTTACCAGCCTTAGGATGTACTGAACCAGTAGCCGTAGCTTATGCAGCTTCTGTTGCTAATAAATATTTAAAAGAAGAAATTCAAATATTAGAAATAAGGACAAGCAAAAATATATTTAAAAATGGAAAATTTGTCACTATTCCTAATACTAAAGAATGGGGATTAGACTTAGCAGGAGTCTTAGGAATTATTGGAGGGAATCCTGAAGATGAACTAATGGTTTTAAGAAATATAAATTCCCAAGATATCAAAAAAGCTCATAAAATATTGGATAAAGGTAAAGTCTATGTAAATTATTTGGACAATACTCCAGATGTTTATGTAGAAATAATTGCAAAAGGAAAAGAAAAAGTAGTAGAGGTAGTATTGAAGGATGCTCACAACCATATTAGTAATGTTAAAGTAGACGGGGAGATCGTTTATGAATCTGTTTTAGACAAAGAAAAAGGATTAGAACCAGATTTTATAAAAAAATTATCTTTTAAAGATATTATAGAGATTTCAGAAACCATCCCATTAAAGGATATAAAATTTATAGAAGATGGAATAAAGATGAATGTAAATGCAGCTGAAATGGGGATTAAATCAGAAAATGGATTAAATGTAGGTAGAGGTCTTGTAAGCTTACAAAAGGAAGGCAAACTAAAAGCTGATGTACCAACTAGAGCTAGAATTTTAACTGCAGCAGCAGCAGATATTAGAATGGGTGGAGGTAATTGTCCTATAATGACCAGTTCAGGAAGCGGTAATCAAGGTTTAGGAGTTGTTTTGCCTATTACAGTAGTTGCTGAAGAAAATGGTATTGGAAAAGAAAGATTGATGAGAGCCATATTTTTAGCCCATATAATAAATAAGTATGTAAAACTGCATACTGGAAAACTATCTGCTATGTGTGGTTGTGCTATTGGGGCTGGAGCTGGAGCTAGTGCAGCTATATCTTGGATATTAGGCGGTAATGAAGAACAAATTGGTGGAGCTTGTAACAATATTTTAGCTAATCTTACTGGAATGATATGTGACGGTGCTAAGGAAACCTGTTCATTAAAATTATCTACATCGGCGGAAGAAGCAGTTCTTGCTGCATATTTGGCTAATGAAAATATAATAGTTAAACCTAATATTGGGATAATAGGTAGAACAGTAGAAGAAACCATTAAGAATTTAGGAATTTTATGTAAAGAAGGTTTTTCTAATACAGATTCGGTAATTGTAGATATAATGAAAACATCTGCTATGTAGTGGATGTTTTTATTATGCTATAATGGGTATTAATGAACAAACAATTATTGATATTATTGCACTTTAGCATTAGAATAAAAACAAACTCTTAAACACCTATTACATAAGATGGAATGATAGAAATAAATGAAGAAATTTCAAGCAAAAAGAGGTGGTTAAATTATGCACGGACTTGTATTAGAAGGGGGAGGAGCCAAAGGCTCTTACCATATTGGAGTTTATAAAGCTTTAATAGAGGAAGGAATTGAAATAAAAGGAGTAGCTGGAACCTCTGTAGGAGCGTTAAATGGGGCGATGATAGTTCAGGGGGACTTTGAAAAAGCCTATGATATATGGCATGAAATCTCCTATTCTAAAATTTTTAATACTAATGAAGATGAGTTAAATAGAGTAGCAGCTGGCAAATTGAGTAAAGAAGATATATCTTACTTAATTGATAGCTTTAGAGGATTTTTTACTGACAAAGGATTAGATATAGCGCCTTTAAAAAATCTTTTGATAGAATTAATTGATGAAGAAAAGATTAGAAATTCTGGTAAAGATTTTGGTATAGTGACTGTTTCCTTGACAGATTTAAAACCATTGGAAATATATATTGAGGATATCCCTTCAGGGCAAGTAGTAGAATATCTAATGGCTAGTGCTTATCTACCTGTGTTTAAAACAGAAAGGATAGATGGGAAAAAATATATAGATGGAGGAATTTATAATAATTTACCAGTAAATCTACTGAAAAATAAAGGATATAAGGATTTAATATTAGTTAGGACTCATGCTCCAGGCGTTGTTAGGAGGATAAATTCAGAAGGGCTAAATATTATAACTATTTCACCAAAAGATAATTTAGGAAAAGTATTAGATTTTGATAGAGAAACAGTGAGGCATAATATAAAATTAGGATATTTTGATGCACTTAGAGCATTAAGAGGATTGAAAGGACACCATTATTATATTGAGCCTATAAAAGGTGAAAATTATGTAATAAATTATTTATTAGATTTAGATGAAGAAAGGATATTTAAGTTAAAAGAATTATTTAAAGTAGATAGTATACCTAATAATAGAGCTTTGTTTGAATTTATTATTCCTAAAGTAGCAGCTATTTTGGGAGTAGAAAAAGAAGCTGATTATGAGGATATATTTATATTTCTACTAGATAAACTTGCAGAAATTTATGAATTAGAAAGATTTAAAATTTATTGTTATGATGAATTGTTAAATTTAGTTAAAGAAAATTTAAACTTAGAAAAAAATAACAAGACAAGTATTATAGATAGAATAATAGAAAAAGTTGATTTACTTACCATTTTTACTAAAGGAGAGATTATTAAAGAAGTAGGAAAAATTATTTTGTGATTTTGATAAAAGTGCTAAATATTAGTTGCTATTTTTGATAATACAGGTTATAATGAATTGAGTCTTTAATTCATCAGTAAATCACAATGTTTAAATTTTACTCAATTAGAATTGGTTTGAAGAAATAAGATTTATATAGATTATATAATCTCCAAATCTTTATTTCTTGTAAAGGCCTTGTGAATTAAAGGAAATAAATTTTTGGAGGTAGTTAAGAATGACTAACGGTACAGTAAAATGGTTTAACTCAGAAAAAGGTTTTGGATTTATTCAAACAGAAGAAGGAAATGATGTATTTGTACATTTTTCCCAAATAAACAAAGAAGGATTCAAAACTTTAGAAGAAGGAGAAGCAGTATCCTTTAGAATAGTTGAAGGTCAAAAAGGACCTCAAGCAGAAGACGTTACACCAATTAGATAATGATTTAAAACCCTAAAGCTTAGCTTTAGGGTTTTATTTATGGCTACAATAAGTTCTTTTTTTGGTGCCAGGCACCAAAAAAAGAACTTATTGTAATAATGATAATTATTATCGATTTATGTTTAAAAAAATATGAATTGGATATAAATAAGATGAATACTAAAGAATAGATTATATATAGGAGGTAGAAAATGGAAAGATTAGTAGGAAAAAAAGCACCAGAATTTTTGATGAATGCATGTAAAGGCGATGGTAGTGATTTTTGTAAAGTTGATTTAAAGGATTATGAGGGCAAATGGTTGGTAATGTTCTTTTATCCTTTAGATTTTACTTTTGTCTGTCCGACGGAAATTACTGGATATAGTAAAAGATATGAAGATTTTATAAAAGAAGATGCAGATGTACTTGCTATAAGTGTTGATAGTGAACACTCCCATAAGGCTTGGATAAATTCTAGTCTTGGCAAGGTAAACTTTCCAATAGCTTCAGATATGACAAAACAGGTTGCAAAAGACTATGGTGTATTGATAGAAGAAGAAGGGGTTGCATTAAGAGGATTGTTTATAATAGACCCTGAAGGTATTGTTAGATATTCTGTAGTACATGATTTAAATGTTGGTAGAAGTGTTGATGAAACATTGAGAGTATTAAAAGCACTTAAAACAGATGGACTTTGTCCAGTAGATTGGGATGAAGGTAAAGATTTGTTATAATATAAAGCGGTCATATATGACCGCTTAAATTTATATGGAGGTTTATACATGGATATAGAAGATATTATTAAAAAAATTAAAGGAAGAAAACCTAAACCTTTGGAAATAAAACAGAAATATGCAGTTCTTCTTCCTTTAATAAAAAATAAAGGGAGATGGGAGCTTATTTATGAACTTAGGTCTAAAAATTTAAAAAGACAACCTGGAGAAATATCCTTTCCTGGAGGACAAGTTGAAGAAGGAGAAACCTATAGAGAAGCAGCTATAAGAGAGACGATGGAAGAACTCAATATTGATAAACAAAATATAAACATAATAGGAGAGTTGGATTATCTGGTTTCTCATGCTAATACAATTATTCATGCATTTTTATCCACAATACATAATGTAGATGTGGACAATATTAGACCAAATAAGGATGAAGTTGACCACATATTCACAGTTCCAATAGATTTTTTTATTAATAATGAACCAAATTTATATTATATAGATTTACATGCAGGAATAAGTAAAGACTTTCCATATAATCTAATACCTAATGGGAAGAATTACAATT
>NZ_DATHXO010000132.1:0-4007 GCF_035459645.1 Schnuerera sp. | reverse complement strand
CAAGATGAATTAACTAAAAGTAGAGTATATGAAGCAGCTGCTAATTATCTAGAAGAAAATCTTTCTGATAATGAAATAGTAGGCATAGGTAGAGGGTCTTCTGTATATGGATTAGTAAATAATTTATCAGGCAATAAGCGTACAGGAATTAAAACAGTGCCATTAGCTGGGGGAATGGGGAGTATAGATTCTCTATACCAAGTAAATGAAACGGCTAGAAAAGCAGCTTCTAGCTTAGGTGGGGTTTGTCATTATGTGTATTCTCCTGTTTATTTAGGGCATAGAGCTACGAAAGATGCTATATTATCAGATCCTGAATTAAAACCTGCTTTCGATTTATGGGATGAATTGGATTGGGCAGTAGTTGGCATAGGTGCCATTTTCCAATCTAATAACAATTATTATAGAGATTTGGTACTGAAGGCAGAAGAAAAAACAGGTCAGAAAGTGGTGGCGGATCTATGCATTAATTTAATAGATCCTTCTGGAAGTCCAGTTGCTTATCAAGCACCAGTAGTTGCTATAAACTTGTCCCAATTGAGAAAAACTAAAAAGGTTGTTGCTATAGCATCAGGGACTTATAAAACACAGGCTATTTTAGCTTGCATAAGAGGGAATTGGATGGACACTTTGGTAACTGATGAATATACTGCATTTGATTTGATTAAAAACTATAAGAAATAAAGTAGAATTAAATTATTTAATTCTACTTTATTATTCTTGTAAATAATAAAATGAAATAAAAAAATAGAAAGAGGAGTAATGGTAATGAACGAAGTTATAAAATGGAAGAAAAACCAACTTCCTAAAACTGATATTGAAGGATGTATAGAAATATTAAAAAAAGATGAGATAGATAAAGCAAGAACTTTTCATGAGAGCTTTGACCAATATTCAAAAACGCCTTTACAAGATTTAAAAGAGTTAGCAACTCATATTGGAGTTGGTGGAGTTTATTTAAAAGATGAATCTTATCGCTTTGGTCTAAATGCTTTTAAGGTTTTGGGAGGATCTTTTGCTATTGCTAAATATATGGCTGAGAAACTAGCTGTGGATGTTGGAGAATTAGGATATAACAAATTGATATCAAATGAAATTAAAGAAAAATTAGGAGATATGCTTTTTGTAACTGCCACAGATGGTAATCATGGTAGAGGTGTAGCTTGGACAGCTAATCAGTTAAAGCAGAAATCCGTAGTATATATGCCTAAAGGTTCATCAGGGGCTAGAGTTGAAAATATCAGGAAAGAAAAAGCAGATGTTACGGTTCAAGACTTGAATTATGATGACTGTGTTAGATTGGCAGCAAAATATGCTGAAGAAAATAATGGAGTAGTAATACAAGATACAGCTTGGGAAGGATACGAAGACATTCCCACATGGATTATGCAAGGATATGGCACTATGGCTTTGGAAGCAATAGAACAATTAGAGGAATTAGGAGTATATAAACCTACACATATTTTTATTCAGGCTGGAGTAGGTTCATTAGCAGCGGCAGTTCAAGGAGTTTTTGCAAATATTTATGGGAAAGATTGTCCTACTACAACCATAGTTGAAGCAGATATTGCAGATTGCTTTTATAGATCAGCAGTAGCAGGAGATGGAAAAGCAGTAGCAGTTGGGGGAGATTTACAAACTATAATGGCTGGATTGGCTTGTGGAGAAGCAAATACTATAGGTTGGGAAATCCTTAAAAATCATAGCTCTATGTTTGTATCCTGTCCTGATTGGGTGTCAGCTAATGGTATGAGAATATTAGGGAATCCATTGAAAAATGATCCTCATGTAATTTCAGGAGAATCAGGGGCTGTAACTACTGGTTTATTGGTAGAAATAATGAAGAATGATGAATACAAAGAATTAAGAGAAAAGCTAAATCTTAATAAGGATTCTAAAATATTATTATTTAGCACAGAAGGAGATACAGATCCAGACAAATATAGAAATATTGTATGGGCAGGAGAATGTACAAAATAAGAATGTTTAAAAAGTGGAGGATGAGAGGATGTTAACTGAAGTAAGAAAAGAAAAATTAGTTAAACTATGCCAAGAACTAATAAGAAATCCTAGTGTTTCCGGTCAGGAAGATAAGGTGGTAGAAGCTATTAAAAAGGTTTTTAAAGAATTTAATTTTGATGAATACTTTGTAGATAGTTACGGAAATATTATAGGTCATATTAAGGGAAAAGGACCAGGTAAGACTATTTTATTTGATGGACATATAGACCATGTACCTGTAACTGATGAGCAAAAATGGAAGTTTGGTCCTTTTTGTGGCGAGATAGCAGAAGGAAGAATATATGGACGTGGTACTTCAGATATGAAAGGTCAAGTTAGTGCTATGATAACTGCAGCATCTTATTTTGCAGAAGATACTAATAGAAATTTTGATGGAGATATTTACGTAGCTGGAGTAGTCCACGAGGAGATATTTGAAGGAGTAGCTGCAAGGAAGATAAGCGATGCTATTAATCCCGATTATGTAGTAATAGGAGAATCTTCAGAGTTGAATTTAAAAATTGGACAAAGGGGCAGGGCGGAGATTGTAGTAGAAGTATTTGGAAAACCTGCTCACTCGGCTAATCCAGAAAAAGGTATAAATTCAGTTTATAAAATGGCCAATATAATACAAAGAATTCAAGAACTTAAATCAACGGTACATGAAGAATTAGGGAAAGGTATTTTAGTGTTAACAGATATTAAATCTTCTCCTTATCCAGGAGCTTCAGTTGTACCAGAGTATTGTAAGGCTACTTTTGATAGGAGATTGTTAGTAGGGGAAACAAAGGAATCTGTGTTGACACCAATAGAGGAGTTATTAGACCAAATGATGAAGGAAGATCCAGAGCTAAATGCTAAGGTTTCCTATGCAATAGGAACTGAAATCTGCTATACAGGCCAAACTATCACTGGAGAAAGGTTTTTCCCAGGCTGGTTGTTTGACAAAGAGGATGAGTTTGTACAAGCTGCATATAAAGGATTGAAAGAAGTCGGTCTTGAACCTGAGATAACTCATTATTCCTTCTGTACTAATGGAAGCCACTATGCAGGGGAAAAAGGAATAAAAACCATAGGCTTTGGTCCATCTCAAGAAAATCTAGCTCATACAATTAATGAATATATAGAGATAGAGCAATTGGAAAAAGGTGCTAAGGGATATTATGGGATATTGAAATCCGTTTTTAATATCTATTAATTTATAAATTTCCAACATAAGGGTGATCATATGAAGGTAACACTAACTATAAATAATAGTAATAGAACACTGGATGTTAGGCCGGACGAATTTTTGCTTGATACTTTAAGAAGACTTGGGTATTTAAGTGTTCAAAGAGGATGTGATACAAGTTCCTGCGGTTTATGTGCAATATGGGTTGATGATGAGATTGTACTATCTTGCACCTATTTAACAGTACGAGCAACAGGGAAGAGTATAACAACCTTAGAAGGAGTAAGGGATGAAGCTAAGAAATTTACCGACTTTTTAGCTGATGAAGGTGCAGAACAATGCGGATATTGTGCTCCGGGATTTATCATGACGGTACTTGCTATGGAAAAAGAACTGACCAATCCTAGTGAAGAAGAAATATACCATTATTTAAATGGCAATCTTTGTCGATGTACTGGATATAAAGGACAGATTAGGGCGGTTAAAAAATATTTAGAATCTAAGGTAGCGAGAGGGGAAGGAAGATGATTACAATAAAGGAATATATTGCACCTAAAACCATAGAAGAAGCTTATGAGCTTCTCATAGCTAGAAAGAATAATTTAATATTAGGTGGATGCGGATTTATAAAATTAGGTTCTAGAAATATTAATACAGCTATAGATTTATGTAATCTGTCCTTAGACTATATTGTTGAAAATGAAGAAGAGATTTTAATTGGTGCAGATACCACTTTGAGGCAATTAGAAATTAATAATATCATTAAAAATCATTGTGGAGGGGCAATTAGTCAAGGAGTTTCTTATATTGTAGGAGTACAGTTTAGAAATATGGC
>NZ_DATHXO010000131.1:0-2533 GCF_035459645.1 Schnuerera sp. | reverse complement strand
GATACTGAAGTCCAAGTTTAACATTCTGAGAAAGGCTCTGACTTTCTTGCTGCGCGAGGGATGCCATAATGGTCAGAAGCACCTCCCCCTTGGCATCCATTGTATTGATGTTCTCTTTCTCGAAAAACACGGATATGTTCTTATCCTTGAGCTGCCTAATATATTTTAGGCAATCCAGAGGTCGAGTAGATGGCTTCCATAATATCTATATTACTGCCACCCCTCACAGAACCGTACGTGCAGTTTTCCCGCATACGGCTCTTCATAAAAATCATTTATTGCCAAGTGGAAACATATATTTTAGGCTCTACTATTGGGTTGTATTTTAATATGTTTAGGTATTTCTCCCAAGTTAATTTCTTTTGACTTCTTCTGTTGAGTGCTATAAACAATTGCCTACGGCAGTAATTTTGAAATCTCCTTAACTTATTATGATTATCGGAAATTCCATAATATCTATAATGACCAATTAGCTTCACATTCAACTTTTCAATTATCTCTGATGGTTTCTCGTGAAAATGCTCATATAGCCATTGCTTTACTGCCTGCATTTTTGCTTTAAGCTTTTTACTTGATGTATGATGTATTAGTTTATAGTTTCCTCTTCTATTTACACCATTTATATGTGTGAATCCTAGAAAGTCAAAAGTTTCTTTGGATTTTTGAAATCTTCCAAATTTCATTATCTTGGTTTTATCTTCTGCTACTTCTAACCCAAATTTTAATAGCCTTTCTTTTAGTTTAGCTAAGAACATCTTAGCCTCCCTCTCGTGTCTAAAACAGCATACAAAATCATCTGCGTACCTTACCATACTGGCATAGTAACATTCTTTCTTTATTACCTTTTCAAACCATAAATCAAGTACATAGTGTAGATAGATGTTGGCTAGTATTGGTGATATTAAACCACCTTGAGGTGTTCCTTTATCACTTTCCATGAATTTGCCTTCTTCCATTATCCCACTTCTTAGAAATCTCTTAATATATCTAATAAAGTTCTTATCTTCTATATCATGTTCTAAGAATTTTATCATCCATTCATGATTTACATTATCGAAAAATCCCTTTATATCGGCATCAACAATGTAGTTCACTGGCTCTCTCATGATTTTCTTATCTAAATCAAGTATTGCTTGATGACAACTTCTTTTTGGACGAAAGCCGTAGGATACATCTAAAAACTTCGGCTCATAGATTATATTTAAAATATCTGCCATAACTCCTTGTACAAGTTTATCTTCATAAGATGGTATACCTAATGGTCTTAGTTTGTCACTAGCTATTTTAGGTATATATACCCTTCTTACCGCTTGTGGTTTGTATGAAAACCTCTTCATCTTCCCCACTAACTTTTCAAGGTTATCTTCAATATTTTGGTCATATTCTATCTTTGTTATGCCATCTATTCCTGGTGCTTTTTTCTTTATTTGTGCTTTGTGTTTTAGGTATAAGGTTTCTTTATTTACATGGTGCATAAGATTTTGTACTGTCTTATATTTTCCCACTTGTTCAACTATCTTTAAATATTCATTTGTCATTATTTTCTCACCTCTCGTGTGATAATGTTGCCTATTTAAAGGCGATTTCTATGTTAGTCCCTTCCCTCCACGGTCATTACTCGCTTCATTGGTACTATGAACTAATCCGACTTCTTGCACATCTTCTGAATAATCTTGACTTCTTTCATTCTTGTATTATTCATTACCTTTTATGGAATATGCAAGACCTCTCCAGTCCACTAAATATATCAATGTCAAACTCGCCACGCTCTTCGACCCCCGACAGAAATAGTATTTTCTTGCCATTAATGATAATACTATTGTTGCCTACTGTAGAAACAAGTACATCGGCTTCTGTATTTTTTTATTCGCTAACGGGGCTGTATCGCTTCACCCTTTCGGATTGCGGCTCGATTGCTCCTACTGCCTACGCTTAAACCTAGTGTCACCACTTCGGCTCCAAGGCTGAGTACTGGCGGTTGGCTAGACCTTACCAGACAGGGTTCCCACCTGCTATATATTTAGCGTTAGCTGGACGCACTATTTCTGGCAAATCTAGATATAGATTTTGTAATTACCATATATATACCCATTCATACAATCATTTATTAACCTTTGAAAATCCAGTCTTTTATCTATTTGTGTGCCTGTGATAGCTTCATCTGCATAGATTCCAGCCATGGTCCAATCAGAATTCTCATTGATTAAATCAGTATAATATTTGACCTGGGAATGATAACTTTGAAGCTGATCTTCACTATCAGTACTAACCCTACAATAGGCTGCAACTCTTTTTAAATTTATCTCTATTCCATTTCTTCTACCGTTTAAAAGACCTTCCCCTTTTATTACTTCTACCTTCTTCATAATCTCACCTCATTTTTGTATTCTTCTATACAATCCTATTCTACCGCGACTAGTTAAATTTAGCAGGTCAAATCTGAAGAAATATTATATTTTTCCATAAGAAGCTTTTTAATCTTAAAGTATTCTTGCTTGTTTATTAGCTTTTCACTTAATAATTGCCTGAGCAT
>NZ_DATHXO010000130.1:0-5037 GCF_035459645.1 Schnuerera sp. | reverse complement strand
CAGCCACCAGCTACTACTTCTTCATTGGCAAGGCCTACTTTACAAGATGGACACCAGTTTATAGGCATCTCATGTTTATAAGCCAATCCCTTTTCAAACATCTTTATAAATATCCATTGGGTCCATTTATAATAGTTTGGATCAGTAGTATTAACTTCTTTAGACCAATCAAATGAAAATCCTATAGATTTTAATTGTCTTTTAAACATGGCTACATTTTTTTGAGTAACTTCTTTAGGATGAATTTTATGTTGAATTGCAAAGTTTTCTGTAGGTAAACCAAAAGCATCCCATCCCATAGGAAACAATACATTATATCCCTCAAACCTTCTTTTTCTTGAAACTATATCTAGTGCAGTATAGGGTCTTGGATGGCCTACATGAAGTCCTTGTCCAGAAGGATAAGGAAATTCAATTAAAGCATAAAACTTAGGTTTCCTTTTATCATCACTGGTTTCATAAACCTTTTTTTCATCCCAAATATCTTGCCATTTCTTTTCAATAACATTTGGATTGTATTCTCTCATGATCTTACCTCCTTATATTAATAACAAAAACCTTTCGTCAAAAATAGAGACGAAAGGTTTTTTTCCGTGGTACCACCCTAATTGATAGTAATATTACTATCCTCTTAAAACAATAACGGTTTTCCCGGTTAAGATTACTATATTTCACCTTAACAACTCTAGGACGAGTTCAGTCAAAATTGATACTGTTTTACACCAACCAACAGCTCTCTAAAATCAATTAATATGCTTACTACTTCCTATCATGGTTTGTATTTGATTTTATCAAGTATTATAGCAGATATATTATTTAAAATCAAGGAGTTAATTTTAAAATTCTGCAGATTTAACTGTTCTTGGGAAAGGAATAACGTCTCTAATATTAGTCATTCCAGTCATATACATTATAGCCCTTTCAAATCCTAATCCATATCCGGCATGTTTAGTGCCTCCGTATTTCCTCAGTTCCAAATACCACCAATAATCTTCTTTATCCATACCCATTTCTTCTATTCTTCTTTCCAATATATCCAGTCTTTCCTCCCTTTGACTACCACCAATTATTTCTCCCACTCCTGGGACTAATAAATCCATAGCAGCTACAGTTTTACCATCATCATTTAATCTCATATAGAACGCCTTTATTTCCTTTGGATAGTCTATAACAAATACAGGTCCTTTAAATACTTTTTCAGAAATATATCTTTCATGTTCTGTTTGTAGATCAATACCCCATTCTACTGGATATTGAAACTGTTCTCCTGATTTCTTAAGTATATCTATGGCTTCAGTATAGGTGATACAATCGAAGTCGGAATTAACTATGTTTTCAAGTCTCTTAATTAATCCTTTATCTATAAAAGAATTAAAAAACTCCATTTCTTCTTTAGCATTCTCCATTACATAGTTTATAATATATTTCATCATATCTTCTGCTAATTCTCTATTATCCTTTAAATCAGCAAAAGCAATTTCTGGTTCAATCATCCAAAATTCAGCTGCATGGCGTGCAGTATTGGAATTTTCTGCTCTAAAAGTTGGACCAAAAGTATAAACATTTTTAAAAGCCAATGCATAAGCTTCTGCTTCTAATTGACCACTTACAGTTAAATTAGTTTCTTTCCCAAAGAAATCTTCAGTATAATCCACTTTTTTATTTTCATCTAAAGGTACATTGGTTAAGTCCAGATTAGTAACTTTAAACATTTCTCCAGCACCTTCAGCATCACTACCTGTAATAACTGGTGTATGAACATATACAAAATCTCTTTCTCTAAAAAATTTATGAACTGCATATGCAGCTAATGACCTTACTCTAAATACAGCATTGAAAGTATTACTTCTCGGCCTTAAATGAGCAATAGTTCTTAAATACTCAAAAGAATGTCTTTTTTTCTGTAAAGGATAATCTCTATCTGAAGAAGCTACCAAATTTATCTCCTTAGCTTGAATTTCAAAGGGCTGTTTTGCACCAGGCGTTTCTACTAATATCCCTTTTACCGAAATAGCAGTGCTAATAGAATATTTTTCTACTTCCTTAAAATTTTCCAACTCCTCATCGAATACTATCTGTAAGTTACTGAAAAAAGTTCCATCGTTTATTTCAATAAAACCAAATTTTTTCGAAGATCTTAATGTCCTAATCCATCCTACAATCTCTATTTCTTGATTTAAATATTTATCCGTTTCATCATATATTCTTTTAATATTTATTTTCATATGCAATACTCCTTCCTAATTATTCTTTATTTACAAATAAAAAAATCCTTCCATCCTGAAAGGGACGAAAGGTTCGCGGTACCACCCTAGTTGCTAAAAATAGCCACTTTATAATACAATCGATGTATATCATATATAACGGCATGTTGCCGTCTAAGCCTACTCTCCATAGATTTCGGTTAGAAACTCAAGGATGTTCTTCAATATAAGTTTCGTATTGGGTTTCCACTTAACCCCAACTCCCTAGAACTACCTCTTATATCTACTCTTCCTATCACTGTTTTTATGGACTTTATAACATTATAATTAGATTATTTCTGTTTGTCAAATAATTTTGATAAATATTCTTTTATTTTTCTCTCATATCCCTGATCAGTAGGTTCATAATATTTACTTTCTATAAATTTATCAGGTAAGTACTGCTGTTTTATATATGCATTTTTGTAATTATGGGGGTATAAATAGCCTTTCCCATGTTGTAAATTAGAAGCCCCTTTATAGGATGCATCTTTTAAATGACCAGGTACTTTCCCAATAGGTTTGTTTTTAATATCCTCTAATGCTTTATTTATGCCTAAATAAGAGGCATTGCTCTTTGGTGCACAGGCTACATAAACTGCTGCTTGAGCCAATATTATTCTGCCTTCTGGCATACCAATAACATTCACAGCATTAAAAGCTGATACTGCTACAGTAAGAGCTTGGGGGTCAGCATTTCCTACATCTTCAGAGGCACATATGATTATCCTCCTTGCTATAAACTTAGGGTCTTCTCCCGCATTTATCATCTTTGCTAACCAATACAGTGTGGCATCAGGATCTGAACCTCTCATACTTTTTATAAAGGCAGAAATAGTGTCGTAATGTTCATCTCCACCTTTATCATATTTAGCTGATTTAACTAATATACATTCTTTTATGGTATCCAAATCAATATTAATTATACCGTTATCGTCCTTTGGGGTAGAAAGTACACCTATCTCTAATGAATTTAATGCGAGCCTACCATCCCCATCGGATATTGTTATCAAGTATTCTACAGCTTCTTTTTCAATATTAACCTTGTGGTTTCCTAATCCCTTTTCCTTATTAGTCAATCCATTTTTTATTAATTTATAAAGCTCTTCCCTTTTCAAAGATCTTAGTGGGATAACCATCATTCTGGATAAAAGTGCTTTATTTACTTCAAAATATGGATTTTCAGTAGTTGCACCAATTAGGATAATTATCCCTCTTTCCACAAAAGGGAGTAGTGCATCTTGTTGAGCTTTATTAAATCTGTGGATTTCATCTATAAATAAAATAGTCCTTTTGTTATAAAGTTTTAGTCCTTCTTCAGCTTTATGGATTACTTCCCTTATATTCTTTACTCCTGAAGTAACTGCAGACAATTTTTCAAAACTCATATTAGTGGAATTTGCAATTATCATAGCTAAAGTAGTCTTCCCTGTACCTGGAGGACCATAAAATATCATAGAGTATATTCTATCCGCTTTTATAGCTCTATTTAAAAACTTTCCCTGACCTAATATATGGTTCTGACCTACAAATTCCTCTATGGTAGTTGGCCTCATTCTATCTGCTAAGGGAGCATTCTTTTTTAGCTGATTTTCCATATTCAAAGTAAATAAATCCATTAAAATCACCTGTTCATTAATTTATTGTTATATTTTATATTATAATTTATGATATATTAGATTAAGATTTTAGTCAATTGTTCAAATACTTATTGAAGCTAGTTTCTTTATTTCAGCAATAAATTCATCACTTAAAGACATTCCCACTAAGATTTCTCATCCCCTTATTATCAACTTTATTATACCATATCTACAATTCTATCTAATAGTATCTTAAAATCTACTTTGCCACATATATTTAATTCTTCATTCATATCTAAAGTACTGATCTTTAGTTTGATAATATCATCATCCTTTGTAACTTCAATTGTCATTGAATCCTCTATTTCTTTAAATGATTCATCTTTAGAATATACTAGTTCCACATCTGGCTCTAAGACATATTCTAATTGTTTTCTTCTGTAGGATTTGGCTATATCTTTGAAATAATATATATAATATAAAGTAGAATCTATGTAATTTGAAATAGAAAAACAATTATAGTCATCCTTAAGAAAGGCATCTCTTAGTCCTGTCATTATGTAATAAACAACTTCTTTATTGCCTTGAAAGTATATAGTCGCAAAATCATTTAAAACTGTATTCGGTACATCTATTGGATAAATTTCATCATTTGGTATAAACCAAAAATCAAATTTATAAGATGTAATTATCTCCTTAATTTCCTTATCTATGGTTCCCAAATAAAGTATACGAATTCTATCTTCTTTTTTAGGCAGTAGTTCTAAAAAACTACTAAGTTTCTTAATAGTATATTCTTTATTTTTGTTAGGAATAAAAACATAATCCGTCTTATCAGCTTTAAATCTTATATCACTATATATTTTTCTGACCTTAAATGGCAGTATTTCCTCAACGATAATCTCATTATCAATATTAATTATAGTAACATCTTCTAAAAAAATAGGATGTTCACATAAAAATATTTTGTCAGATATCCCTAATTTTTCTAATATGTAACTATTGTCATTCTTAAATTTAAGTAGATTATATATTTTAGCAGTTAATACTGGTGCTGCGTAACTATTAGCACTTTGAGTAATATAATTTATATCTTCATTTATATTTATCCTATGATTGGAGGGCATAACAAAATTATACCCCCAGCATAAATTATCTTCATACTCATTAAATAACTCACTGGCCCTAACAGAAAAAACATATGGATAAGCAGC
>NZ_DATHXO010000129.1:0-1769 GCF_035459645.1 Schnuerera sp. | reverse complement strand
CCACTTTTAAGGAGCAGAAATAATGGAAACTGCATTGAGAAATGAGTTGGAAACTAAAATTGAAGAATTAAAACCACTTGAAGATGGAACGGGCTATATATTCCCCACAAACGCACCAGAAGGGGCTACAAGGCCTTATTTAGTTTATACGAGGATTAGTACTAAAAAGATAAAAACCCTTGAAGGAATACAGAATAAAGAGTACCTTTCTTTCATGTTTTCAATTATGGCTACAAGATATGGGGATATGAAAAGAATTACTAAAAAAGTGGAAAAATTATTAATTTCATTACCACAAACAAAGATAGGAAATTTCTATGTGGAAGATATTGACATAAATAATATTCATGAGGTTTACGAACATGAGTTAAAAGTTAATAGAGGGATTATTGACTTTACAATATATTTTGAGGAGGTAGAATAATGAGTAAAGCAACAAGAGCTTTAGGTACAAAATTGCTTAAAGGTGAACAAGCAATAGGAGGACTTACTTCTATTGGGGGGATTGAAATTACAGCAGATGAAATTGATGTAACTACATTAGATTCAGATGGTGGTTATAGAGAGTTTATAGGTGGATTTAAAGATGCTGGAGAAGTACCGATTGAAGGTTTTTTTGACGCTGAAAATGAAGGTCAATTGGCAATGGAAACATCGCTAGATGATGGATTAGCAGAAGATTATAAGATTAGTTTCCCTACTAAACCACCAGCTGAATGGGATTTTAAAGCAGTTGTAACAGGATTTAAGGTAGGAGATGTAGACGTAGATGGAAATATAACATTTGGAGCTACTTTAAGGATTAGTGGCAAACCAAATTTGACAGTTACACCAGAAGTATAGGCTAGATTAATTTTCTAGCCTTATTTTTATATATAGGAGATGATTAAATGAGTTATTATCCAATAGAATTAGACAAAGAAAGAAGTTTTAAGTTTGGTATGAAGGCAATTGATAGGGTTGAGAAGAAATTTAAGAAGCCTATAACTTCAATCCAAATGGATGAATTAACAATGGAAAATTACGCAGTGTTATTTCACGCTGGACTAATGCATGAGGATAAAGAATTAACGCCAGATAAAGTAATGGATCTGATAGATGAATATTCCACTATGGGTAAAGCATCAAAAATAATGTGGGAAGCTTTTAATGAAAGCTTAAAAACTGGTGATGAGGAAGAAGAAAAACTAGAGATATTAATAAAACTAAAAGCAATGCTTGATGGTGGAATAATTACAAAAGAAGAAGCGATTGCAGTTGTAAATGGAGAAATGGAAGTAAAAAACGAGTAGAAGATAGCGAGACTTGGACTGTAGAAGGTGCAATGAAGCTTGCTATCTCTGTAGAGGTGCCAATGAGTGAATTTTGGGAAATGACTCCATATGAATTAAATTTAACAGCAGAAGGTTATTGGGAAAGACAGAAAATAAAACAAAAATCAGATCAAAAGCAATTGACATACCAAGCGTATTTGATTAGTCGCTGGGTGTGGAATAAGGATATAAAGATAGAAGAAATATTGGAGAGTATAGATGAAAATCAGCAAGAGAAAAAAGTAATGACAGATGAACAGATGTTAAATCAAGTGAAGATGTTGAATAGCTTGTTTGGTGGAGAGGTTAAAGAAAATAGTTAATCCTTGTAATCTTTGGGAATATTATATAATATATAGATAATAGGGAGGGATTAACTATGGGTTTATATGGTTCACCAGATGTAAGTAATTTATACTCTAATAAAGATGATAAAAAAGCAAAGAAGAAGAGCAG
>NZ_DATHXO010000128.1:0-3506 GCF_035459645.1 Schnuerera sp. | reverse complement strand
AGAGGATGTTAAACAATTGGGAAACAAAGGCTTGAGAATCTATATGTCAGAACCAGTTAAAAATGCAAGAGCTTCAAATTTTAAAATTAATGACAAAAAAATTTCTGCCCAAGTGGAAACTGAAGATAATGTAATTACATTAAAATACTATTCCTCTTATTATGCCCCTGAAGAAGGAAGGCATATTTTAAATGTATCTGGATTGGTAGACTATGCAGATTATAGGGCGTTGGACCAAAATTTTCCCTTTAATATAGTAAAGGATACTGAACCACCAAAAATAATTGATGAATATGCTACTATCGAGGAAGTAGTAATCCAATTTGATGAAGACATAGATCCAAGTTCAGTAGTAAGAACCAACTTTTACTGGAAATCTGGCTCTAGTAAAAGATATCCTAAAAGTGTAAAAGTACAAAATGATAAGGTTATATTAGATTATTCTGGCAAAACATTGCCTACCCATGAAATTACAATGTATATAGATAGTGTAAAAGATTATTCAGATAATAGATTAAGAAATGAAGAAATAAAGATAAAGCCAGTCTTAGATACCACTAATCCAGAAGTAATAGGATTAACAGTTGCAGAAGATGGAAAATCCATTACCGTTTATTATAGTAAAAATGTAAACGCAAGACAAAGAACTTATTATGATATTAAAGACGAAAAAGGCAATAAAGTCTATATTAGAAGTGTAGAAGGCTCTGGTAGAGAATATAAAGTGAATCTAAATGCACCTTTACCAATAGGCGCCAATACTATTACCATTAAAGATGTAGAAGACACCACAACAATGAAAAATCGCCTAATATCTTATACTCAAGATATATATATGGATGATGTAGAAATACCTAAAATAGTTAGTCACTCAGGAAATGATAATCAAATAACCCTTTTATTTAGTAAAGATATGGACCCTGCTACTGTAGAAGATCGTGGAAATTATTTGCTTGAATTTGATGGCAGATATATGTACCTTCCAACTGGAACAGAATTCAGTCAAGTATATGATGGAAAAACATATATAATAACTTTACCTGAAGAAATAGATAGGAAAAAAGTTGATATAGGTCGTCGTGGAAATATTGAAGAAATAGAAGTTAGAGGACTTAAAGCAACTAATGGAGTATTAATAGAACCAGAAAAATTAAAATTTGATGGATCAAATCAAGGAGATGCACTAGTAAAAGAAGCTAGATTAATTGAGCCAGATACTATAATAGTAGTATTTGACCAACCTATACTATATGCTTCAGAAGATGATTTTAGTGTTTCAGGTAGAACTATTTACGATGTAAGAAGAGACGGTTCAGAAGAAGTTGAAATCACTTTAGATAATAAAGATGTAACTACTATAGATGGAAAACTAACTGTAAAGGATAGAAACTCTATAGAAACTATTTTAGAAACAAAAGCTAAACCAGATTCCATAACAGTAAAGGATGAGGTAAAACCTCGTATAAATGCAAGTAGTGGAAGACTTAGTACTAGAGGTAACATAATATACCTACCTTTTACTGAAAAATTGGAAAGCAGAGTTGCAACGCTATTTGGAGATGACCTAATAGTAGAAGCATTAGGAGAAGGTATCCTTGATAGAACAAAATACTCAACTTCTTTAGATACTGATGGTTCAACAATAAGAATTACCATTAATAGTAAAGTTGATGCCCCTGATGGATATTCTATAAGATTAGAAGATGAACCTAAATATATAATGGATACTAGCGGTAATATAGTTGAATATGATGGCTACGATTATTATACTAGATAGTATGAAAATAGAGACTCCTAGGGAGTCTCTATTTTTTATTATTATCTATTGTAAATTCTATATATAGTTGTAGCTGATTCAGCTCTTGTTGTATTATCAACTGGTGCAAATTTATTGTTATTACCTACCATAATCTTTGCTTTAACAACCTTTGCTATAGCATCTTTTGCCCAGCTTGGTATACTGTCTTTATCGGTGAATTGTACTAATGCTGTATCCACTTCTTCTTTAGAGATTTCTATATCTATAATATTGCTTAATATAGTTGCCATTTCTGTTCTTGTAATTTCTGCATTTGGTTTAAAACTGCCATCTTCATAACCTTTTACTAATCCTAATTTCTTCATAGTAGCTAAATAATCTGCATACCAATCTGTAGCCTTCACATCATTAAATTCTCCATTATATTTAACTAATTCTGCCTCTAATCCTTGTATCACCATTTTTGAAAATTCAGCTCTAGTTATATTTTCATCTGGTCTAAACGTTCCATCATCATAACCGTTGATTACATTCTTAGCTACCATGGATTCTACATACGTTCTAGCCCAGTGGTTAGTTATATCTTCAAAAGTCTTATTAGATTCTAGTATTATATATTTGCTGAAATGGTTTAGTCTAAGTATAGCTTGATTCTTCACTATCTTACCAGTAACAAACTCTAATATATTATCTTCTTCATTTAGATAGTAAACAGCTAGTTTATCTTTATCTCCTAATCCTCTAATGTTTATTTTTACAGTAACAGGCGTTTTAAACTTAGAAACTTTTGTCACTTTATCATCTTTAATTATTTCAAGATAAAGGTCAATTACCTTTTTAATATCTTGGTCTTCTTCAACCTTTTCTTCTGCAATATCCTTATCTACACCTTCTGTTCTTAGTACTACCTTAGCTCCTGAAGGTATTCTTACATTGTCTAAAGCATTATATGGTATAGCAAATTCTATATCATTTGCTACTAAGTTAAGATTAACTTTTTCTTTTGATAACGCTACAAATATTTTATCCGATAATTCTATGTTCAAATCTGTACCTGACACATTATCTAACTCCACCACAAGAGCAGATTCCCTATCTTTACCTGCTTCTTTTCTTAAAGCTTCTATTGCTTTAACTGCATCTCTTTCCTTAACTATCACATTAATTACTTTATCTACTGTCTTAACTGTAATTTCTTTTTTGCCTATAGTTGCTGTAGCAGGCTCAGTTTCTTCTTTAGGTACTACAATCTCTCCAGGTACTATTGGTGCAGGTGCAGCTCCGCCACCGCCACCACCACCTGGTGCTCCTCCACCGCCTCCTCCACTTGCTGGTGGATCGGATGGTTTTGATGGGTCTGTTGAAGCTTTATAAGGTTTATAAGTTCCACCTAAGGCTACCAACATATCTCCCAATAGTGAATTTGTTCCTTTTGGTTTTGCTTCATTAAATGGCCCTTCTAACTTTTTAACGATTTCATTTACAGCAGATGATAGGCCTAAAGCCGATTTAAATCGCACATTATCAACTAAGTACTTATTCATAGTATCTTCAATATTTTCAAGATTTATAATAAATTTAAAATCTCCATTCTTAGATAATTCTTCAACAGTTAAGTTTTTAATAACTTCATCAAACATTACAAATATTATCTTAGTTTTTGATTCGGTTAATTTGTCATTTGCCCAGTCTTGGCCTAATATTTTGTTAATTCCACCTATAAAATTGTTAATATTAACCGATGTCT
>NZ_DATHXO010000127.1:0-1594 GCF_035459645.1 Schnuerera sp. | reverse complement strand
CTGTTCAAGATTTACAACTTTTATCAGATATTTTTGATATAAAAACAATTATAAGTTTAGACGGTGAAATAGGTAATAATATTCATTCTACAGTAGAAGATTTAGGAATGAAACATATTATTCTGCCTCTAAGAGGTAATGATACTCCCAATGCTTTAAATTTTTTTTCTAACAATATACATCGAATGATGGACAAATTTCAGCCAGTTTATATTCACTGCCGGCATGGAAGTGATCGAACCGGAATGGCAGCAGCTTTATATAGAATTCGTCAACAAGGATGGTCTCCTACCAAAGCTTTAATAGAAGCTTATTATTTTGATTTTGGCGATAAATTAGATGATGAAACTTTTAATTTGTACTCACAAATAATAACTGATAATGCTGAGGATGTCAATGATTCTTTAGATTCTACTATCGTTAGCAGAATGCAAAATTGGTTTAATCAGGGATTAAATCCTCCTGCATTTTCGCCGCAACAATCATTTGCTCCACCTGAAAATATACCTATGTCAGGATTAGATGGTAATGCTCCTTATGTAGGTTTACATTCTGAAGAATCTCCTCCACTGTCTATGACGGATCCGATGATGCCGGCACAATATTTAGATCCTTATCCTTCTGATTCTCAGAGTAGAAAAAGAGAATTAGCCCGTCTATATTTAGATCAATTACCCACTCAAATTCCTTTGAGCGGTCATTATGATGTTGCTCCTTATGGTATAAGAGGAGTAGGCCCTGTAGAGCCTCAATACTTTTTAACTATTTAACTTCTACTAATAGGTTTATATTTGGAGTAGATGACTAATATAATACATAAAATTGCTCAAAACGTTGAGTTATCTTTTGAAATTCCAGAAGCAGATAAAGAAATAGCTGAAGAAGCTAAAATGTATTTTGAATCTGTAAGTAAGTATTTAAAAATAGCAACCCAACATTTAGGGGTAATTTACGATCCATTTGTAGAACATAGTGATGTTCCTGTAGAATCTGTTATTAGACATCGTGGGCTTTTAACTAGGCTAAGTAATAAAATTGAAGAAAATTTTGAAAAGGTACAAGTAAACGCTGTTAAAGCTTTACAAAAATTGCATCATTTTTCTGTAGGGGATTCTGATATTCAAGAATTAATTAATTCTTTTGAAGAATCAGTTGATAGTGTAACTGATGATGTAAGTACTTTATTAAGTTTATTACGTTATAATTACAGATCATCAGAATTTAGATCTAGAGTTATTAATTTAGTAGATAGGATTAGAAGTAATTCTAAAGAATTAACAGATTTTATTTACGACAGAATTATAGATCATATAGATAGCAATTTATTAGCTAAGGATTGGATGGATGAAGCTAAAGATAAGTTGGAATTAAATGACTTATCTAATCAGGGAGGGCCTTTAATCACTCGTCTTTTTGAAGAAAGGCAGAAAGCCCTTCATCCAGATAGATTCCCTGCAGCAGAAAAACCTAGTCAATCGTTAAATGTTAGTGATGCACCTAAGATGCATTATCCAGATTTTGTAAGAAAAATGCCAGGACCTTTAGGAGGATAAAATGAGTTTCGTTAAACAAGGAGATGCCGAAGAGATTCTAT
>NZ_DATHXO010000126.1:0-1849 GCF_035459645.1 Schnuerera sp. | reverse complement strand
ATATATTTAGCCTTGACCATTCTGTAAGGCTCATTAATGCCATGGAGTTCAATATTAATAATATAGAATCTTTCTATGGCTTTTTGTGTGGGATAATGGCAATGGATTATGATGTTGAAAAGATATATATAGATGGGATATATAAAGTATTTAAATTAAAATCTGAAGAAATGGAAAAACTAAAAGATAAATTAGAAGCAATAGGAGAAAAATCTAATATAGAGTTTTATATTGGGTCCGATTTAAACATAAGTGAAATGTCCCTTAAATTAAAGGAGAGTTGCATTGAACTAGAAGTAGATTAGGCAGGAAATATTCCTGCCTTTTAGGTTTTACCCTTGCATAGAGCCATTTTCTGGTTTAAATGTAGCACAGTCAGTTTCTTCAGTAGATGTGGCATTTCTTGGTTGTATTTCTATTTTTGCTGCGCTACAATAATCTCCAGGGATATAATAATGACAAGTGTTTACAACACATTTAACACCATGAAGAGGTTCATTAGTTTTTTCTATATGCATGGCAATCTCCTTTCATTTAAAATAGGTGAAAAAATTTTGCTTTACTAACTAAATATATTTTGTGTTTTTTATAATTATTTATACTATATAATTTTTGAGGAGAATTTTATGAATAAAAAAGAAAGATTAGATAAAGTCCTAGCTAATATGGGATATGGAAGCAGAAAAGATGTAAAGAAAATAATAAAAGAAGGCAGAGTAGAAATAAACCAAAAGATTATAGTTAAAAATGATTATAAAATTGATCCATATAAAGATGAAATAAAATTTGACGGACAAGAAATATTTTATAGGAAATATATATATATAATGATGAATAAACCAAAAGATGTAGTTTCATCTACTGATGATCCTGTTAATAGGACAGTTTTAGAATTATTAGATGAGGAATATTTAATATTCAATCCTTTTCCAGCTGGAAGATTAGATAAAGATACAGAAGGATTGCTTATTTTAACCAATGATGGGAAGCTAGCTCACGAGCTATTATCACCAAAAAAAGGAGTAGATAAAACTTATTATGTTGAGGTAGATGGATATGTAGATGAAAAACATAAAAAAATATTCAAAGAAGGTATTGTATTAGATGATGGATATAAAACATTACCAGCAAAACTTGAAATAATTGAATCAAACTATATTTCAAAAGTAGAATTAACTATAAAGGAAGGGAAATTTCATCAGGTAAAGAGGATGTTTCAAGCATTAGATATGGAAGTAACCTATCTTAAGAGAATTTCTATGGGACCTATAAATTTAGATAAAAGCTTAGGATTAGGTGAATATAGAGAATTAGATGATAAGGAAATTAAAAGATTAAAAGAAAAAAACTAAAAATTATGATATAATTTAATAAGAATTCATATTTAGATAGGGTGTTATAATTGGTGCAGTTTAAAAGAAAGGGAATATTTGAAACTTTTTTCGAGAATAGATCGTCCCTTATTATTCAATATGCAAATGGAGATATTACAAAAAAGGAGTTTTTAGAGTATAATTTTGATTTTGTACAGGAGATGAATGTCAAACCTTTCTCAAGAATTGATAGTTTTGAAAAGGGAATGTATAATTACCAGTATTATAATGTTTTAGCAAAATACTATACTATGTTAGCCAAGGATATAAGAAGATCAGGAAAACATGATAAATATTATATCTATTATAAGAACATAGGAAATGAATATTATCATGAGAAAGATAAAGCTACTTTGCAATTATTACGTTTTTTAGAGTTTAAAAATGTAGAAGCATATTTTATTCAAGTTGAATCTAAATTTTTACGGGATAAACTATATGAAATAGTCCTTTTAGACTATAAAGAAGCGATATTT
>NZ_DATHXO010000125.1:0-3650 GCF_035459645.1 Schnuerera sp. | reverse complement strand
GGAACTGACAGAGCCTTAGTAGCTGGTGTTCTAGGAATGGACCCTTCTGATAAAAGAATAAAAGATTCATTAAATATTGCCAAAGAAAAAGGATTAGAGATAGAGTTTATAGAGGCAGATTTAGGGTATGAACATCCAAATACAGTAAAAATGGTATTCCATTATAGTAATAAAGAGGAATATTATATAACTGGTTCTTCCATAGGTGGAGGAAATATTTTAATTACGAATATAAATGGAAATAAAGTTGAGTTTACTGGTGACTATCCAACTATTTTAATAAAATATAAAGATCAAAAGGGTTCTATAAGTAGGATAAGCTCTATTCTTTCAAATGAAGATATCAATATTGCCACTATGAAAGTGTCACGGGAAGGTAAGATTGCAACTATGGTTATGGAAATAGATAATCCTATAAAGAATAAGATAATTGATAGTATATCATCTCTAGATGAAATTATATATATTACGGGAATTAACCCCATAGGGAGGTCTTAATCTATGTTTAACAAAGGAAAAGAATTATTAAAATTATGTAAAGAACAAAATAAAAAAATTTCAGAAATAGTAATAGAAAAAGAAATAAATGATAATAAAATTTCCTACGATGAACTTATGGAAAATATGAAATTTGTTTTAGATACTATGATAAATTCAGCTAATAGTGCTTTAGATAAAGAGATAACTTCTGTATCCAACCTTACTGGTGGAGATGCAAAAAAATTAGAAGACTATAAAAACGAAGGTAATACTATTTGTGGAAATTTAATAAACTCTGCCATGGCAAAAGCCTTATCTACTTCAGAGGTCAACGCCTCTATGGGAAGAATTGTAGCTGCTCCAACGGCTGGTGCTTCTGGTATATTGCCTAGCGCAATTATTACAGTTAAAGATAAGTTCAATCTGTCGGAAGAAGATATGATCTGTGGTTTGTTTACAGCTGGAGGAATAGGAGAGATTATAGCAAAAAATGCTACTATTTCTGGTGCTGAAGGAGGTTGCCAAGCTGAATGCGGAGTTGCTAGTGCAATGGCTGCTGCAGCTATTGTTGAAATGGTAGGTGGAGATGTGGATACTGCTTTAAATGCTGCTTCTTTTGCTCTAATCAACGTCATGGGATTGGTATGTGACCCAGTAGCTGGCTTAGTCGAATTTCCTTGTGCTTTACGCAATGCTTCTGGTGTAATTAATGCTTTAGTATCTTCTGATTTAGCCATGGCAGGAGTTAAATCCTTAGTACCTTTTGATGAAGTAGTAGATGCAATGTATAGAGTAGGTAAAGCTATGCCTGAATCTTTAAGGGAGACTGCTTTAGGAGGAATAGCTGCTACTCCAACGGGAGAGGAGTTGAAAAGGAGGTTGCTATGAGCAAAGCCTATAATGAAATTTATAAATTGATTTTAGATGAATTAGAAGAAAATTATGTAAAGCCTTATTATAAGAATCTTTTAAAGTTTACCCAAAGTAATGATTTTAAAGTTAATTTAAAAAAACTAATATTGCAAAACAAATATGATGCTATATCTTTAATGGAGTTATTATATCCTTTCTATTTAGAATATGGGAAATTATCGACACTAGATTGGCTAAAGTATATTAATGATTATGTTTTAACTTTATCTTTTCCTGAGAAGGTTTTTAGGAAATTTGAAAATGGATTAGCCCCATTAGTCTTGTTTTACTTAAATCTATTACGTATACTTTCTAAGCTTGAAATAAAGTATGATAAAAACAGTTTTTTATACAATTATCCTATCAGTTTTCTAGAACATGAAGAAGAAAATAAAACTAAGTTCTTGAATGAATACTTAACTTTTAAAAAAGCTTTTTTAAATAATTGGATATACGAATTAATGAAAATAGATTTGTCTTTAACTGGTCATAATACTATAGACCATGTAGTTGGAGTAAATTATATTAGTCTCAATATAGGAAGGCAACTCAAAAGTTTAGGGTTGCCTATAGATTTAGGTATTGTAGTAGGTGCAGGACTAGGTCATGATATAGGTAAATACGGTGTTAAGGATAAGGATATGGATAAAGTTCCTTATTATCATTATTATTATACAGAAAAGTGGTTTTATAAATTAGGCTTAGAAAAAATTGGTCATATAGCCACTAATCATTCTACTTGGGATTTAGAACTAGAAAATTTACCGCTTGAATCTTTAATTTTAATATATGCAGATTTTAGGGTAAAAAACAAAATCTACAAAGATGGTTATAAAATGCATATATACACTTTAAAAGAAGCCTATAATGTTATACTTAATAAATTGGATAATCTAAATTCCAAAAAAGAACAAAGATATGAAAAAGTATATAAAAAACTACAAGATTTTGAAAACTACATGTTAAACTTAGGAATAGACACAAATTTTACCAAAAATATTACTAATAAAAAAGCATACAGACCTTATTCCTTAATGGAAGGTGAGGAAATTGTAGATAATATAAAATATTTTGCAATTGAACATAATATAAACTTAATGGCTAAACTATTAGATAATGTTGGATTCAACAATATATTAGAAATGGTCCGTTCTGAATACAATTGGAGGAAACTTCGTTTATATCTCCAAATTTTCAAAGAATATTCTACTTATTTAACTCAAAAACAGAAAATAATCACACTGCACTTTCTGATGGATTTATTGTTTCATAGAGAAAAAGACATTAGAAATGAATCAGCAGAACTAATAGGATTACTAATAAGTCAGTATGACGAAGAATATAAAAAAGAAATACCCGAATCCATTAAAAGAATTGATCCGGATATAACAAGTAGTGAAATTCTTGAAGATTTATTAAAAAACATCTTGTATCCAGATCATAAAATAACAGGCTCTCATATAGAATGGCAATACAATTTAAAAACCATTGTTAAATCTTTATTCTATAATTCTAAAGTAGAAAATTATGTTAAATATTCTAAACTATTAATTAAATACTATGAAAACCACAATTCAATGTCTCCAACAACCCAATTATATCTCTCTCAAACGCTAAAATATATTCCTATACCACATTTAGATAATAATAATTTAAAACAGTTTCATCAATATATTTTAAACCAGTTAAATTCAAATATATTGGAAATCAGGTTAACTATTTTAGATATAATTGATGAAATCTTTGAAGAACTAACTGAAAATAGAAACTTTACTTTCCTCCTGAAAAATTGGATCTTAGAAAACTTGGGAAATTGTTCTTATGCTACTGAAAATTACTTAAAATACAAACTAGCTCTCAAGCTTAATATTGAAAAAAATATACAAAAAAGATTAAAACTTAATTATGAAAAAGTTGAAGATAATATTTCAGAAATATTTTTGAAGAACTTAAAAACTGCTACAGAATGGATGAATAAAAAAGTCAATATAGATATTCTATATGATCAGGTAAAAAAATCACCTAAAACTTACGGTCTGCATACTGGTATGCATTTTTGTAATCTACTAAAAGTTAGTGCTATAGAAAAAGTTCGTAACTATGCTGGACATACCCTATTGCATATATTTCAATTTTTAACTCAAGAAGAGAGAAATGATATCGCAGTAGAATTACTAAGAGCCTTAGAAATGCAAAACTACCAATTTACAAAATATATACCAAATTATTTGGGCCAATTACTTGTCTATCTTCAACCT
>NZ_DATHXO010000124.1:0-3952 GCF_035459645.1 Schnuerera sp. | reverse complement strand
AAGTTGGAAGAGCAGGAGCCTATATACTATCTAATGGGAATAAAGGGAGAATAGTAATCGGTAAAGATACTAGAAAATCAGGAGATATGTTAGAGGCTGCATTAGTGGCAGGGATCTGTTCTGTTGGAATAGATGTGATATCTTTAGGTGTAGTGCCAACTCCAGCAGTTGCTTATTTGACTAGAAAATATGAGGCTTTAGCAGGAGTTGTTATTTCTGCATCCCATAATCCAGTAGAGTATAATGGAATAAAATTTTTTAATAGCAAAGGGTACAAATTGAAAGATGAAATAGAAGATGAAATTGAAAAATTCATATTTAATGATAAAGAAATAGCTTTAAGACCTATAAAAGAAAATATTGGACAAACTATTATTGAAGAAAAAGGGTATAAATATTATATAGATCATTTAAAATCCACTATAAATGTAGGATTACAGGGGATTAAGATAGCTGTTGATTGTGGAAATGGTGCTTTGTATGAAATTGCACCTAAGTTATTAAAAGCATTAAATGGTGAAATAATAATAATTAATGATAAACCAAATGGTGGCAATATAAATGTGGAATGTGGTTCTACCAATCCTTCTATGATTCAGTCCTTAGTAAAGGAAACTAAGGCAGATATAGGTCTATCTTTTGATGGAGATGGAGATAGATTAATAGCTGTAGATGAAAAAGGGAATATTATTGATGGAGACCATATACTAGCTATTTGTGGTACTTATCTACATGATAAAGGTAGACTTAAGAATAATAGGGTAGTAGGTACAGTGATGACAAATATGGGTTTAGATGTATATTTAAAAAATAAAGGTATGGATATTGTAAAAACTGCTGTTGGAGATAGGTATGTACTTGAGGAAATGCTTGCCAATGATTATGTTTTAGGAGGTGAACAATCTGGGCATATAATATTTTTAGAACATAATACTACAGGTGACGGATTGTTAACAGGGCTTCAATTAATTCAAGTAATGAAAGAAACTGGCAATAAATTATCTAAGCTGAATAGTTTAATGACAGATTTTCCTCAAGTGTTAGTAAATGCCAAAGTAAAAGAGGAACTAAAAAATACTTATTTAAATAACCAGGAAATAAAGTCGGAGATAGAAAAAATTGAGGAGATGTTTCATGGAGAAGGTAGAGTGGTTATAAGACCATCAGGAACAGAGCCACTTATTAGAGTTATGATTGAAGGGAAAAATAGAGATAAAATAGAAAAAATAGCTAAAGAATTAGCCAATTTTATAGAAGAAAGATTGGGAAAATAGAAAATTGAGGTGATGAAATGGAGTATAAAATAGTTGCTGATAGTAGTTGTGACTTAAACAAAAAGCTGAAAGATAAGTTAAATATAGGACTTGTACCACTAAAGATAGACGTAGAAGGGCAGACTTTTGTTGATGATGAGTCTTTAGATGTAAATGATTTACTTGTTGCAATGAAAAATAGCAAAAATCCTTTAAAAACATCTAGCCCTTCACCAGGAGAGTTTTTAAAAGAATATGAAAAAGGAGACAGTGTTTTTGTTGTAACATTATCGTCTGCATTAAGTAGTACTTATAGCAACGCTATGTTAGCTAAAAACATAGCCCTAGAAAAAGGAAATAAGTTTATTCATGTATTCGATTCTTTGAGTGCTTCTATTGGAGAGACTTTAGTGAGTATTAAAATATTTGATTTAATACAAAAAAACTATAGTAATACTGATATAGTTGCTAAGACCGAAGAATATATAAAGGAAATGAAGACATTTTTTATATTAGAATCCTTGGATAATTTAATGAAAGCAGGTCGTATAGGTAAAGTTATTGGACAAATAGCTACCAGACTATCTATTAAGCCTGTAATGGGTGCAAATGATGATGGTACTATAAAATTAGTAGAAAAGGTACGAGGAAGTAAAAGAGCTTTTAAAAGGTTAGTTGATATTATAGGGGAACAAGGAGAAAGGATAGAAGAAAAAATTTTAGGTATAGCCCATTGTAATGCAGAAGATAAAGCTAAACAACTAAAAAAGGAGATACAAAAAAAATATAAATTCAAGGATATTATAATTGTAGAAACTGCTGGATTAAGCACTGCTTATGCAGATGATGGAGGAATAATATTAGCCTTTTAAAAAAAGCAAACTCTCTATACTGAGAGTTTGCTTTTTTCTTGGTGGATAAATAGTTTTTTAAGCTTAACATGTAGTTCATATTCAGCTTCTGATATCTTTTCAGTTTCTTTTAAACTATCGAGTAATAATAAAAAATCAGTACATAGTTCATATAGATCATTTTCAACTCTATCCACAACACCACCCCATATACTTTATATTTATTTAAATTAAATAAAAAATTTAAAAATCCTTTAATAAATTGGAAATATTACAAAAAATTAATAGATTCTTATTTCAATGGTTAGGAATTATTATACTTAAAATTAATTGATATAAAATGCATACTTAGCATATATAAATAGTATATGTTATAATAGTAGTAATATAGTTTATATTTAAAATAGTTAAACAATTCGACAATAATAGACATGCAGAAATTAAAGGATTATTCAAATAAAAGTAGAAATATTAAAGTGTAGACTTATTTAGTAAAGAAGATACAGTTATTTAAGGTTCGGTTAGCAAATAGGGCTTATTTTAGCTTCCATCAAAGAATATTCAGTTTTTTGGCTAGTTTTTAAAAGTATTGTACTATACCTTTTATTGACAGAAATAAGTTAATAGTGGTATAATACAATATATTAATAATATTCAAAAAATAGAATTAAAGGGGGAGTATTTTTAATGAAAAGAAAATTATGGTTATTGTTAGCACTGGTATTAGTATTGTCAGTGTTCTTAGCTGCCTGTGGCCAATCTGAAGAGCCAGCAGATGTGGGTAGCGATGAAGACACAGAAGCAGAAGCTCCAGTTGAGGAGGATACAAAGAATCCAGCTGCAGCAAGAGACAATGCTGATGATACTATAATCATCGGTATGACAGAAGCAAAAGGTGAGTTTATGCCAGTTTATTACAGTACTGCATATGACGGTTATGTAGTTGATTACATCTTTGATGGACTATTTACCAATGACGAAGCAGGAAACTATGTACCTCATGTGGCAAAGGATTGGGAAGTATCAGAAGATAATTTAACTATTACTTTCCATTTAAGAGATGATGTTAAATTTTCAGATGGTACACCACTTACAGCTGAAGATGTAGAGTTTACTTACTTAGCAATGGCAGATCCAAATTATGATGGAAGATATTTTGCTTATGTTGATGGATTGGTAGGATATGAAGAATATGCTGAAGGAGATGCTGACAATTTAGCAGGTGTTGTTGTACATGACGAACACACTATATCCTTTACATTCAAAGAAGTATTAGCGGTGAATTTCGAATATTGTGGTATGGCAATTATGCCAAAACATCATTATGGTTTTGAAAAAGGTGATATTGACGCATTAAAGGCTAAGATGCAAGACCCACTTGGCTCTGGTGGATTTACATTTGAGCATTTAGAACCAAGTCAATATGTAGAATTGAAAGCTAACAAGGATTATTTCTTAGGAGCACCTAAATTTGAAAATTTAATTCTAAAGTTTACTACTTCTGAAACTATGTTAGCTGAGTTGGAAAAAGGAACCATAGACATTCAAGATTCAGTATCAAATACTGTAGAAAATCTTGAAACAATGGAATCTATGGGATATGTACACCTTAACGCATTTCCTAACAATGGATATGCATATATTGGATTAAATCATTCAGATCCAAGGTTAGCTGATAAAAATGTTCGCCAAGCATTGGTTTATGGGCTAGACCGTCAAGGTTTTGTAACAAACTTCTTTAAAGGTCATGGTCAAGTATGTCATGTTCCTTTATCTCCTGTATCTTGGCCGAGCTGATGCTGCAGGACGTACTCTATGCCGGCAGCGAACTGCGCGGAGGCGCCATCC
>NZ_DATHXO010000123.1:0-1900 GCF_035459645.1 Schnuerera sp. | reverse complement strand
ATGGAAAACCAGAAAATCTTATAGTCAGTTGGGGTTCTACCTATGGTCCAGTACGAGAGGCAGTAGAAAAATTAATTGAAGAGGGAATATCCATTGGCGCCTTAGTCTTTGGAGATATATGGCCATTACCAACTAAAAAACTTATGGAGATGTCTAAATTTGCTAAAAAGATTATAGATGTAGAGCAAAATGCCACAGCCCAATTGGATAGTTTAATTAGAGAAGAGCTTTTAATAAAATCTACTGATAAAATACTTAAATATGATGGTAGACCCTTCAGTGGAGATGAACTATATACTAGGTTAAAGGAGGTATTATAATGGTTAATGAATATAAACTCTATGAACCATCCTGGTGTCCTGGATGTGGAAACTATATGATAAGAACAGCCCTTAAACAAGCTTTAGAAGAACTAGGGCTGGCACCACATGAAGTAGTTATTTCATCGGGGATAGGTCAGGCTGCAAAAATGCCCCATTATATAAAGGTGAATGGATTTAATGGCCTCCATGGTCGGGCTTTGCCACCAGCCATAGGAATAAAAATGGCAAATAAAGATTTAAAAGTAATTGTAGAATCGGGAGATGGGGATACATACGGTGAAGGAGGAAACCATTTCATCCATACTATAAGAAGAAATATAGATATAGCCCACTTTGTCCACGATAATCAAATATATGGATTGACTAAAGGTCAAGCATCCCCTACAACAGCTATGGGACAGAAAACTACCTTGCAATTTGATGGGGTTAAGGTGGAGCCGTTACAGCCTTTGGCTTTAGCTTTAACTATGGGAGCAGGCTTTGTGGCTAGAGGATTTTCTGGAGATATTCCCCATTTAGTAGAAATAATGAAGGAAGCAATAAATTATAAAGGCTATGCGCTAGTAGATATATTCCAACCCTGTGTAGTATGGAATAAGGTAAATACCTTTGCATGGTACAAGGAAAGAGTGTATCCTCTACCAGAGGATTATGACTATACCGATAGGGAAGAAGCCTTTAAAAAGGCCATGGAGTTTGGCGATAAAATTCCTATAGGAATACTATATAAAGTTGAAAAGGAAACCTATGAAGACAAGTTCCCATTTATAAAGGAAGGGCCACCTCTTGTAGATAGAGAATTGGATCCGATGAATGCGGAAAAACTACTAAAGGAGTTCATGTAAAAGGATAGCTTAAGCTATCCTTTTATGTGAGTCTTCCAAGGTTCTTAAGTGAGCATTGTCAAAAGTTCCCCTTCAAAACCAAACTTATCAAGTAACAATCCAACAATAATTGCAAATATAAAAGTAAAAGCGGTGTAGATAATGGTTGTTTTAGGCCAAAAAATGTTAAGAACAATGCTATAATTGCAGGATTTAATATTGACGATGTTAATAAAAATGATATAGTTTATGAAAAAGAGGAACTACTTTTTAAGAGTCCTACTAAAATAGAAACAATAGAGCAAAAATAAAAAGGGTTTATATCCTATTTCTAGAAGTTTCAATTTGTTCATAATATAAAAAATTTATCCTTTGGAATATAGCTAAACTCTATGGGTAGAATATAAATATACAATGATTAAGAAAGGTTTTGGTCAAATGAATAGAAATAATAATAAAGAACCAAATAGATTAAAATATGAAAAATCTCCTTACTTACATCAACATGCTTATAATCCAATAAAATGGTATCCCTGGGGAAAGGAAGCTTTCCAAAAGGCTAAAAAGGAAGAAAAGCCTATATTTCTATCCATAGGATATTCAACTTGTAGATGGTGTCATAATATGAATAGAGAATCTTTTCAAGATGAAGAAGTGGCAAGTATATTAAATAAATACTATGTACCAATTAAAGTTGATAGGGAAGAAAGGCCAGATATAGATAAGGTGTATATTACTTTTGCAGAAGCTTTA
>NZ_DATHXO010000122.1:0-2207 GCF_035459645.1 Schnuerera sp. | reverse complement strand
CATACATAAAAGAACTTAAATATTGATACAATAGAAACTCCTTGATTTCAAGGGGTTTCGTTGTTTTTGGGGATGAAAACATCATGTTTCGTAGGGATGGACCTGTGTGTCCATCCGGTTTCATATGGTACGAAATTTATATTTGGCATCGCAGTGGTAGATATTATGCGTTATATCATTGGATGGCAGACACATAGGTCTGCCCCTACGCACAACCATGATATATTCTATATTGTAGGGGTTGACACATAGGTCCACCTTCTATTGCTCTAGTGAAAATTCACTAGGGTTTTTATAACCAAATGATGTAAGTTATAACAAACCTAAAGTTTAAATTGTATATAAATATGGTAAAATACAAGTAGTTGTTATTATAAAAAAGGGATATCTTAGGAGAGGATATATTGTGAAAGGTAAATCTTATATAACCATAGTGGGTGGAGCTAATATAGATATTATTGGATTACCTCATAAGAAACTTAGAATGAAAGATTCCAATCCAGGGAAAACTGCTATAACCTTAGGTGGGGTTGGAAGGAATATAGGGGAAAATCTAAGTAGATTAGGAATAAATACTAAGCTTATTACTGTATTAGGGAAGGATGTCTATGGAAAGCAAATAGTAGAAGAAGGAAAGAAGATAGGACTGGATATGTCAGAATCTTTAATAGTACAAGATGAGGCAACATCAACATACATAGCCATATTAGATAAAACAGGAGATATGAATCTAGCCCTTTCATCTATGGATATATTTGAAAAGATGACTATAGCTTTTATTCAAAACAAACAAGAAATTATTGAAAATTCCACCCTCTGTATAATAGATACTAATATACCTATTGAGGTATTAAAATACATAGTATCTAATTTTAAAGTTGATTTCTTTTTAGATACGGTATCTACTTCCAAAGCTGAAAAAGTTAAAGATATACTAGGTAATTTTCATACGATAAAACCTAATAAATTAGAAGCAGAAATATTATCTGGGATAGAAATAGTAGATAAAAAAGATTTGAAAAAAGTAGCCACTTATTTTTTAGATATGGGAGTAAAAAGGGTATTTATAACTTTAGGGGAAGATGGAATATACTACTTGGATAAACAAAATGAAGTATATATGAAAGTACCAGAGATATCAACTATAAATGCCACTGGTGCAGGAGATGCTTTTATGGCAGGACTAGCTTATTCTTATTTTAATGGATTAGATATAGAAAGTACACTTAAAATTGCTATAGGCGCATCTCTTATGACTTTAGAGAATGAAAATACCATAAATTCAAATATATCTGTAGAAAATATTGAGAAAAGAATAAAGGAGATGGGATTATGATAAAAGAGTATATGAATATTAAAGAAGAAGTAAAAAAGGCTATAGAAAATAGAAAACCTGTAGTGGCTTTGGAATCTACAATTATTTCTCATGGAATGCCTTATCCTCAAAATGTAAAAACTGCATTGGAAGTAGAAAAGATAATTAAAGATAGAGGCGCAATTCCAGCTACTATTGCCATATTAAATGGAAAAATTAAGGTAGGACTAAATAAAGAAGAAATTGAGTATTTAGGGAAAGCAAAAGATGTGAAGAAGGTGAGTAGAAGGGATTTGCCTTTTATTATATCTAAAAAGTTGAATGGTGCTACTACAGTAGCTTCTACTATGATAATAGCTAAATTAGCAGACATCAAAGTGTTTGTTACAGGAGGCATAGGCGGAGTTCATAGAGGTGCTGAGAAGACCTTTGATATATCTGCTGATTTACAAGAGTTGGGCCATACCAATGTAGCAGTAGTTTGTGCTGGAGCTAAATCCATATTGGATTTAGGGCTTACATTAGAGTACTTAGAAACCTTTGGTGTACCTGTTGTAGGATTTAAGACTGATGAGTTCCCTGCATTTTTTACGAGGGAAAGTGGATTTGGAGTTGATTATCAAATAGATGAGGAAGATGAGTTGGCGAAGATTATAAAAACTAAATGGGATTTAGGATTAGACGGAGGAATTGTAGTTGCAAATCCAATTCCTAAAGAATATGAAATGGATCCTAAAACAATAAACAAGGCTATTAAAGATGCTTTAAATGAAGCAAAAACTAAAGATATAAAAGGTAAAGAAGTAACTCCATTTTTATTGGATAAGGTAAAGGAGATAACTAAGGGTAATAGCTTACAATCTAATATAGAGTTAGTGTATAACAATGCAGT
>NZ_DATHXO010000121.1:0-2610 GCF_035459645.1 Schnuerera sp. | reverse complement strand
GGAGCTGCTGCTGTGAATCAAGGTTTAGAAGATATGGGGATTGAATCATATATAAAATGGCCTAATGATATTTTAATACAGGGGAAAAAAGTTTGTGGTATTCTTACTGAGATGAATTGTGAATTAAATATAATCAATTATGTAATAATGGGAATAGGTATAAATATTGATTTAGATAAAAAAGATTTTGGAAAAGAGCTTTCTGATAAAGCTATCTCTTTAAAGGAAGTAGTAGGACAGATAAATAGAAAGAAATTATTAGGCAATATTTTAAATCATTTTGAAGATTTATACAAAGATTTTATAGAAAGAGAAGATATATCTAAATCTATAAATATATGTAGGACAAATTCTATTCTACTTGGAAAAGAAGTCCGAGTTATTAGAGGGGGTAATTGTGATGTAGGCAAAGCTTTAGATATAGATGATGAAGGACAGTTGATAATTGAATACAAAGATGGCAGGTTGGAAAAGATATTTTCAGGGGAGATTTCAATTCGTGGATTAAAAGGCTATGTTTAAGTAGGTAATTATTACTAAATTCTATAATAAACCGATAATTTCTATAAGAATATGATAAAATATACCAGTACAATGTGGGGAAATTAGACAAAATAAATAGAATAGTGGTGAAAACTTTGATAACTTGGCCTATTTGTTTGACAGAAAATGCAATAGATGAAATATTGATTAAAGATATTTATGATGATGAAGGTAATTTATTGATAGGAAGAAATGCTATAATTAACGAATATGTATTGAATATTTTGGAAAAATCTAAAATAAAACAAGTACCAATTTATCCAACTAAGGAAGACGATCATCTTGTACCATATATAGATCTGTCTTTAGGACATAAAGAAAACATATTAACAATGAAAAAAATAGCAACAAGATTGGTAGCTGGAAAAGGCGTTAATTCCAATATATTGGGGAGCATCTCCAAAAATTTATCCATTGAAGTTAATGATAGTCAAATGATTGGAGAAACAGATAGGATTAGGGATACTGATGAATACACCTATAATCATAGCATAAATGTAGCCATATATTCTGCATATATAGGAAAGTTAATAAGATTAGACAAAGAAAGAATTAATGAATTATGTCAAGCTGCATTACTTCACGATATCGGTAAATCCAAAGTTCCAAAGGATATACTAAATAAAAAGGGTAGATTAACAGAAGAAGAGTTTAAAGTGGTCAAAAAACATACAATAGATGGATATATATTGTCTAAAGGCCTATCATTTTTAAAAGAAGAGGTCAGAGAAGCCATACTTAATCACCATGAAAGAGAAGATGGCAGTGGCTATCCTCGTGGAATAAAAGGAAGAGAGATTAATTTATATGGGAAAATACTTGCAATAGCAGATGTTTATGATGCTCTTACATCGGAAAGGGTTTATAAAAAGAAAAGTACTCCTTTTGATGCAATTGAAGAATTTCATAAAATGGGAATTCATAAATTTAGTATTCCATTATTAAAAATATTTTTTAAAAATATATCTCAATTCTATGTAAATTCTAAAGTTAGACTAAGCGACGGAATGGTAGGTATAATTCAGTTTGTTCATCCTGAGAATATAACTAAACCCATAATCAAGGTACAAGATAAAAACATAAACTTATCAAAAAACGAATCCTTAAAAATAGAGGAAATAATAGGTTAACTCATTAGCTATATAATGGGTTATTATAAGTGTGCAGCATTTATCCTGCTATATATTTTTAAGGCTACTAAAGATGACAAGATAGCTTTCAATATATCCCCTGGTAAAAATATAATAAATCCAGTTTTTAGAGCCATGGAAAAAGAAATTGGAGTGTCTAAGATATTATTAAGGATTAAATACATATATGGAACTCCAAATAAATAAATAACGAAAGTACCTATTATAGTCGCTAATAATATTTGTCGAAAGTTTATACTTTTTTTATTATGAGCAATCCTTCCAACGATATATCCTGCAAATATAAATCCAATTAGAAATCCAAAGCTTGGCTTAAATATTGTCTGAGGTCCTCCAGAAAATCCAGCAAAAATTCTTACTCCTGAAAGACCTAATAAAACATAAACAATCTGAGATAAAGCTCCTAATTTAGGGCCAAGGAGAAGTCCAGATAATATGACAAACATACTCTGCAGTGTAATAGGAACATCTCCAATAGGAATACTTAAGAAAGCTCCAATGGCAGTTAAGGCTGTAAACAAAGATGTTAGAATCATTTCTTTTGTAGATAAATTCATCTAGTTCCCTCCTATATGTAAATCATCTTAAATAATATGTCAACAATATAAGTGTACATAGTTTTAGAGTTAATGTCAACCATAAAATATAACAGGTTGACAAAAATATATTATTATGGTTTGAGAATTTAATAAAAATATTATTGACAAATAGCCAAATGGTGTTTATACTGTATATATAAATTATATACAATATAAACACAATAAACATCTAAAATTGGGAGGATAGTTATGAAAATTATAGTGTCTAATTCTTCAAAAGAACCCATATATGAACAGATATCTAGTCAAATAAAAGGAATGATTTTAAAAGGAGAGTTAAATGAAGGTGATTTATTGCCTTCTATTAGAGGACTAGC
>NZ_DATHXO010000120.1:0-1692 GCF_035459645.1 Schnuerera sp. | reverse complement strand
ATTATTGTCTCTGAATAAATCCTACTTTCCTATAAACTTTTCTTAAAGTTTTATTGGCTACATAACTAGCTCTTTCTGCTCCTTCTTTATATACTTTTTCTAAATAATCTTTATCATTTATTAGCTCATTATATCTTTCTTGTATTGGTCTTAATCCCTTTACGACTACTTCAGCTAAATCTTCCTTAAACTTACCGTATCCAATACCCTCATATCTATTCACTATTTCTTCAATGGTATCCCCTGAAAACACGCTATAGATATTTATTAAATTTTTCATTCCTAGTTGTTCATCATTATATTTTACTTCTCCTATGGAATCTGTTACTGCTCTTTTGATTTTTCTTTTTATAGCATCTGGTTTGTCTAGTATAAGTATATAGCCATTTTCATTTTCATCAGATTTGGACATTTTGCTTTCTGGGTTTTGAAGGCTCATAATCCTAGCTCCTTCCTTTTTTATCAAAGGTTCTGGTACTTGGAAGGTAGGACTGTATTTATTGTTAAATCTTTCTGCTAAATCTCTAGCTAATTCTAAATGTTGTTTTTGATCGTCCCCTACTGGAACTAATTCAGTTTGATATAATAAAATATCTGATGCCATTAAAACCGGATAGGTAAATAAGCCTGCATTTAAATTTTCTTCCGATTTTTTTGATTTTTCTTTGAACTGAGTCATTCTATTTAATTGTCCCATATAGGATATAGTATTAAGTACCCAAGTCAGCTCTACATGCGCCGGTACATGAGATTGAATGAATATAGTTGATTTTTCTGGATCCAACCCAGATGCTAAATATATGGCTAATACCTCTAATGTGTTTTTCCTCAAATCTTTAGGTACTTGTGGTACAGTTATAGCATGTAAATCAACTATAGAATAATAACAATCATATTCATCTTGTAATGATATCCAGTTCTTTATAGCTCCAATATAATTTCCTATGGTAAGTCCTCCCGAAGGTTGAACACCGCTAAATACAACTTTTTTCTCCATTTTTATTCCTCCTAAATAAAAAATCCCTTTCATCTCCTCATAAAGAGACGAAAGGGTTTCTCCCGTGGTACCACTCTAATTAGCTTTTAGCTCACTTTAATCCTTAAGGGGGATTAATCCTAATATCCTACTATAATTTCAGATATTAACTCTCAAGTCCATTCAATATAATAGTATCATCAGGCTTCCACCTTCCCTGACTCGCTTAGGATCTTTATTATATCTACTATTCTTGATCATAGTTTCATATCCATCTGTTATTTACATTATACACAATTTTAAATAAAAGTAAACTCAAATTATCAGATTACGTACATTAAATAATCATCCCTGTTGTTTTTTACCACTTTCCCAGGTATGCCTACTACAGTTGTATATGGAGGTACATCTTTTATAATAACTGCATTTGCTCCAATTTTGGCTCCTATACCGATGGTAACTGGTCCTAGTATCTTAGCGCCTGCTCCTATCATTACATTATCCTCTACAGTAGGATGGCGCTTAGTACCTGGCTCTCCTCCTATTCCCCCAAGGGTTACTCCATGATACATAGTTACATTATTCCCTACTTCAGCTGTTTCCCCTATTACTACCCCCATGCCATGATCTATGAATAGATTTTTTCCTATCTTTGCTCCAGGGTGTATTTCTATACCAGTAATCCTCCTTGCCCTTTGGGATATGTTTCTAGCTAA
>NZ_DATHXO010000119.1:0-1967 GCF_035459645.1 Schnuerera sp. | reverse complement strand
GTAATGTTTCTGTAGGGTTCATCCCTGTCAATAAAGCTAATAGAATAGTAACTACTGGAGCTACTATAAGTGGTGAAATCTTTTTGAAAGTTAAGATTATAAATACAATGACTGAAATTAATAAAGCTATATAGACCATTTTTACTCCTCCTTCATATTTTAGGACAAATTTAAAATCTATCCCTTTACCTTTATTACATTGCAAATTATATGCCAACTTGTAATATAAAAAATGCACATATCTAAGTATTCAATAATTACAATTTATATGTAACCTCTTTCAACCACAGGGCAATCGCATGAAAAATAATTAAAATAATTTCAAATTCAAAAAGGACTTTTAAAAGTTATGTCGAATCTATATAGTAAATAGATTTTAAAGGAGATAAATGACATGAATTTAAAAGACTTTAGAGAATCATTTGAAAAGGTTGAGGATTTTAGGGAATCACACAAAGTAAAACATAATCTGCTAGAAATAATATTTGTAGCAATCGTCGCAACAGTGGCTAACTCCAATACTTGGTTAGAAATAGAAGCATTTGGAGAGATAAAAGAAAGCTTACTCAAAAGATATGTAAAGCTAGAAAATGGTATACCTTCACATGACACTTTCCAAAGAGTTTTTGAACATCTAGATCCAAAAGCCTTTAACAGAGCCTTTATGGATTGGACAAAGAAGTTATGTGATAATACAGAAGGAAGAATTATAGCCTTAGATGGAAAAACCTTAAGAGGTTCAACTGATGGAAATAAAAAAGCTATTCACATAGTTAATGCCTGGGTAGATGAAAATAATTTTATATTGGGACAAATAAAAACAGATTCAAAAAGTAATGAAATAACAGCAATACCTGAACTTTTAGATTTATTGTTTCTAGAAAACAGCATAGTAACAATAGATGCAATGGGAACACAAAAGGATATAGCGGAAAGAATAATAAAAAAGAAAGCAGATTATGTATTAGCACTAAAAGGAAATCAAGGCTTGTTTCACGAAGAAGTAAAGGAATATATGGATTATGCACTTGAGAACAAAATCGACAAAATAAATATTAGTAAAAAAACAACTGTAGAAAAAGGACATGGAAGAATAGAGAAAAGAGAATATTTTCAAACAGATGATATAGGTTGGTTTCATGAAAAAGATAAGTGGAAAGGACTTAAAAGTATAGGAATGGTAAGAAGGACAGTTGAAAAGAATGGTAAAATAACTGTAGAAAATTGCTACTATATATCAAGCCTAGAATCACCCTTAGAAGGAGAATGTGACCTATTTGCTAAAGCTGTAAGAAATCATTGGGGAATAGAAAGTTGTCACTGGATGTTAGATGTAGTATTCAAAGAAGATCAAAGTACTGTTAGAAAGAATAATGGAGCAGAAAACCTTTCAATGCTAAGAAAAATAGCCATGAATATACTTAAAAATGATACATCAGGGCCAAAAAAAATAAGTAAAAATATGAAAAGATTTAGGGCATCAATGGACGATAGTTTATTAGAAGAAATAATAAATAACATATAATAACTTGCTGTACTATTCTCTTAAAACAGGTAGTCTGACCGTATTGTATATAGAAATGGGTGAAAAATAAAGATGTAAATATACATCTCTGTTAAAGTTTGCCTAAATTAGTTAGAAATAAGTTTTAATGTTTAATTGAATGGGAAATAAATAAATAGTTATGCAAACTGGGCTGGATTTTTAAAAAGATAAAGGCAGCCTGCTAATAAAGATGGATTTTCATGCGATTGCCGTGCTTCTAAATAAAATACTATTGAAATTTTGTAGAAATTGTAGTAAACTTAGTAGAAAGCAATATTAATTTTTTCTAAAAATTAATATCTGAAGAGATATTATATCTTTTATAAAGTGTAATGTATTACGTAGGTCAAGTTACAAAATTATGTTTTTATTGTAATAATTCTGGGGTTATTATTTATAAGACTTTTTGATTAATAAAATT
>NZ_DATHXO010000118.1:0-2840 GCF_035459645.1 Schnuerera sp. | reverse complement strand
GCAAAGAAAGCATTGCTTACTAGAGAAGTAATAGAAAATCCGTTAGAAAAATAATTTTGGTGGGTGCATATGGAAAAAATTAAAGAAAAACTAAAAAAATCTTATTTTATTGCCAATAAAGTATATCTTTTTTTAATTTTTATTTTATTGGCCATAGAAGATTTTAGTCTAGGTTTCTATTATTTTTTAATCTCTCTTTTTATTTATGGATGGAAAACATTAAAGTCCAAAGTTCCTATTGAAGTGAGCAAGAAATTTAAGAGTAGAACTTTTGTATATAAACGAGCCCAAAATAGAGATTTGAAATTAGACCTTTGGTTACCTTCCAATGCTAGGAAAAATAATCCACTAGTGTTTTTTTGTCATGGTGGTGGGTGGATATCTGGATTTAGAAATCAACCTAATAATGTTTCTTGGTGCAAATACTTAGCTTCAAAAGGTTTGGCTGTTGTGAGCATCGACTATAGATATGGGTATAGAAATACTATGGAAGATATTTTATCCGACTATACAGATGCTCTAAACTATGTAAAGAAAAATCATAAAAAATTATCTATTGACAAAGATAATATTGTATTGATGGGTTTATCAGCAGGAGCTCACCTTTCTTTGCTATATACGGCCTATCATACCAATGAAAATAATAAAGAAAAAATGAAAGGCATAAAAAGTGTAGTGGCTTATTACCCCCCTACAGATTTAAGTGCCATATTTGTAGCAGAAAACAAGTCCATATTTGCTAGATTTGCAACAAAAAAAACTTTAAAAGGAAGTCCTGTTAAAAAGGAAGAAATCTATAACTATTATTCCCCAATTAATTGGATTAGCAATAATATGGTCTCCTGCTTAATAGCTCATGGGAAAATGGATACTACTGTACCTTTTAAATCCTCCGTAAATTTTATAAAAGTTTTGAAAAAATATAAAATAAAGTATACTTTTTTAGTTCATAGAAAAGGTGGACATTCCTTTGATACTAAACTTAAAGATATAGGAACGGTAAATATTTTAGAAAGAACTGTAAGATTTATTAAGAAAACTATAGATATTTAAAGTAGGTGAAAAATTGATTATAACCAAAATAGAACCACAAAAAAATGATAAGAGGATAAATATTTATATAGACGGTAACTTTGCCTTTGGACTTATGAAAGAAATCCAATATAAATATAGCTTAAAAGAAGGAATGGAAATAGAGCAAAGTTTTATAGAAACAGTATTACTGGAAGAGGAACAGTTAAAAGCCAATAATACTGCTTTAGATTATTTGAATTATAGAAAAAGAACTGAAAAAGAAATTATCGATAAATTATCAGAAAAAGGTTTTGAAGAGAATATAATAAACAACACTTTAGATTATTTGAAAAAATATAAATTTGTAGATGATTTGGATTATGCCTCTAGTTTTGTGCAAGATAAAGTAAATTTAAGCAAACATGGTCCATATAAAATAAGGTATGATCTATATAGAAAAGGTGTTTCACAAGAAATAATTGAAGAGGTCCTGGAAGAAGATGATGAATACCCTAGAGCTTTGGAACTGGCTAAAAAAAAGATAGTTTCCTATAAAAATGATGATAGAAATAAAACATATAGAAAATTAGGAGGCTATCTTCAGAGAAGAGGCTACTCCTATGATTGTGTCTCAAGGGTGTTGAAGGAGTTAGTAAAATGAGTGATGATAAGATCTGTTATGTATATATTTTAGAATGTGCAGACAAAACACTGTATACAGGATGGACTGTAGATATAGAAAATAGAATTGAAATGCATAATAAAGGTAAAGCCTCAAAATACACCAGAGCAAGACTTCCCGTTAAGCTGGCTTATTGTGAAACCCATGAAGACAAGATTTCTGCTCAGAAAAGAGAATGGCAAATAAAACAACTAAGTAGAAAAGAAAAGCTGAAACTTATAAAAAAAACATTGTTATAATATTATAATAATGTTTTTTATTTTATTTATTTTTTTCTATAACATGAGGCAATGGAAGATATTGGCTAATTCCTAATTTTTTTGTTTTATATCTGCCATCTTCATATTTTATTATTACTGTAGTTTCAACTGTTGCACCATCTATTCCTTTAAGGATTATCTTTTCTTCCCCTTCTTCTAAATCTGGGTTGTTTTTATAATGGATAGGAGCTTTTACTTTATTTATGATTTTATGTTGCCACTCCACTTTTGGTGATGCTTCTTGCCCGTAAAAACCTATATATAATCTATTTCCAATAATTTCTGACCATATTAATATTGAAAAATCCTTGTCGTTTTTAAATCTAAAATCTTTGTACCCATAGGCGACTGTAGCATCTTGACCATATGGAACATAGTTAACAGGCATAGAATGATTATGTCTTTCTATTATCTCTAAATCGCTTAATATTGCAACATTATATAATGTTGAGGCAATTTTACAAACCCCTCCTCCTTCAGTTTCTACAATATAAGGTCCAGCAAAAGATGCACCTTTTCTATAACCTCTTTCCTTAGTATATGGACCTATCATTTTATTTTGTGAAAATATCTCATCAGTAGATAGTACTATTCCTTTAATCGAATTAGCTGCTAGATTCACATTATATTCTTCACCAGGTAGAGGATCTATTAAAACTGCACAGTAAGCTGCCATTAGGTCAGGAGTATTATGCTTTTTTTGAGCTTTTAAAAAGTCCTCATCTTCTACCCAAGGTAGATTGTTTACTGGCCCTGATATATCTGGAGCATCTATTTCTAATTCTTCTTTTTTTAATCCTTCAATTTCTATTTCTAAACAATCCTTTTTTATATCCAAATTAGCTTCAACTTTTTCCGGTTTATATGATTCTAAAGCTAATAGC
>NZ_DATHXO010000117.1:0-3153 GCF_035459645.1 Schnuerera sp. | reverse complement strand
ATTGTATCTTATTTACTATTTCTTCGATATTATCATTGAACTTGCTATTAGCATTAGAACCATAATCTTTAATAAAATCAATCAATTTATCCAAACTTTTATTATATTTAGAGCTGTTTTTTTCAATTTGATTTTTAGGACTACCAATATCAATCATAATCCTTTTCATCTGATTTGTAAACTTTTTATCCATGATATCTTTAATTTTTTCAAAATCTTTAGAAAATAATGTTAAATTTTCATTTAACTCCAAAAAATATTTTATATTATTTAAAGTAGGTTTTATATCGTATTTAAGGAAAAAAATAATCGTCTTTATCAATCTATTGTCAATTTTGTTAGTGGAAAAATTATTTATAGATTTTTTTATAACTATATTGATATTATCTTTAAAATTCATTTGAAGTTTATCTACATCTTCTTTTACAACAATAAAATTCCTAATATCTTCCTTTTCTACATTTATAATTTCTTTATTGTTATTAGCTAAAATGATCATTTCATCATCTTTTGTATTAATAAAATGTACTAGTTTATCTAATACCCCAATTCCAGAAACTAAATTGTTTTTATTGATTGGAAGATTAAATTTAATCAAATTATCAAGGAAATCAATAGAAGTAGGACTAGGTTTAATATTAAATTCCTTTAAAATATTTGTCAAATATTCTTCTTTATTATTTTCAGAAAAGAAAGTAGTATTTTGCTCTATATCATTAAAAATAGGTTTTAAAAAAATTTTATCTGGAAATATATCTACTATTATGAAGTTTAAGGTTTTGCCTTTATGAGAATCTAAAGGTTGTTCAGAGCTTGCTTTAATCATACCAATATTTTCAATCTTTATTAAAGCAGTATTATCATCAGTTTCTAATATTTCACCTTTAATTAAATTACCTTTTTTAAAAAAATCTTTCCTTGTTTCCAGAAACAACTTTTTTGAATTAACAAAATCCTTAATCTTCACAATATTCACCACCTTATTTAATTATACGTTTTAAAAAAGTCATCCTATGTATAGGCGAAGGCCCAATCTCGTTAATAGCATCCCTATGTTCTTTAGTGCCATATCCCTTATTTTTTTCGATTTTGTACCCTTTGTATTCTTTACCCCATTTTTCACATAATCTATCTCTATATACTTTTGCTACAATAGAAGCACATGCAATACCATGGCTTCTTTGGTCTCCTTTTACTAAGCTCAATTGAGGTATATCAATTGGTATGTTTTCTGCATCCACCAATAGATAGTCTGGAATTACTCTTTGACCATCTTTATCCTTTAGGTTTAATACTGCCTTTTGCATTGCTAATCTAGTACTTTCTTTTATATTTATCTCATCAATAATATTTGGGCCTATCTTACCTATACCTATAGCAATAGCATTTTTAACAATTATATTATATAGTTCTTCCCTTTTTTTAGCAGATAGTTTTTTTGAATCGTTAACACCATCAATCACCATATCTTTAGGCATAATAACTGCACAGGCCACCACATCCCCAGCTAAACACCCTCTTCCTACTTCATCAATACAACCAATTAATTTAAAGCCTTTATTCTCTATTTCCTTTTCTATTTTAAGCTGCATATGAACCCTCCTGTGTTAAGGATTAATTGGGGAATTCCAATGTAATTTTCCCAATTAATCCTTTTCTAAATTCATCCAAAACTATATAACTTGTTTTAGTGAAATTTATTTCTCCACCTTTTATAAAACACCCTCTTCTTTTTCCGATTTCTAACATGATATCATAAGGTGCTTTATGGCCAACTAAGATATTATATCTTTCTTCGATGAAACTTTTAGATATAGAATTAAGTCTTTCTACTAATTTTATAGCCAAATTTTCTACATCTAATAATTCATCCTTAATGGCTCCAGTAAAAGCAAGATTTAATCCTACTTCTTTATCTTCAAATTTAGGCCATAGTATTCCTGGTGTATCTAATAATTCTAAATCCCCTTTTATTTTTATCCATTGATTTGCTCTTGTCACACCAGGTTTATTGCCAACTTTTGTTCCTTTTCTTTTAGATAAACTGTTAATTAAGGTAGATTTTCCTACATTAGGAACCCCAACTATCATGGCCCTAATAGGTCTGTTTTTTATACCTTTTTTAGCTAGCCTCTTTATTTTTTCCTCAGTCAACATATAGGATAAATCTATTATCTTTTCAAGACCTTTATTTTTAGCGGAGTTAACTATAACAGAAGAAATTCCTTTATTTTTAAAATAATCTTGCCATTTTTTATTGGCTTCCTTATTTGCTAAATCAGATTTATTTAAAATTATCAGTCTAGGTTTTTTACCTAAGATTCCATCAATATCAGGATTCTGACTGCTAAAAGGTATTCGAGCATCTATAACTTCATAAACTATGTCGACTAAAGATAAGTTTTTCTTAATGGATTCTTTGGTTTTTTTCATATGTCCTGGATACCAGTTAATATTCATACATTCACCTACTTTTTTATAAATAAAATTGGGACTATAAAAGTCCCAATACATCAATAGATTTTCTTTTCTTTTACTTTAGCTGACTTACCTTGTCTTTCTCTTAAATAGTAAAGTTTAGATCTTCTTACTTTACCTTTCCTAGTTATAACAAGTTTTTCAATCCTTGGAGAATGTAGAGGGAATGTTCTTTCAACACCAACACCATAAGATAACCTTCTTACAGTAAATGTTTCTCTTATTCCTCCACCTTGTCTTTTAATTACTGTACCTTCAAATATCTGTATTCTTTCACGGGTACCTTCTTTTATCTTATAATGAACTTGAACAGTATCACCTACGTTTAAATCAGGTAGGTTATCTTTCATTTGTTCATCTTCTAAAACTCTTATTATATCCACTGTTCAAACCTCCCTTCTCCATAGACGTTCTTGTCATCAAATTATGACAGAGGACCATCCTTAATTCCATACGTTCTGTATTATAGCATATGTATTTATAAAATACAACTTATTTTTTTTCTACTTTTTCTTTTATTTTTTTAAAAATTTTTATCTCTTCTTCACTGAATTCATACTTATCTAATAAATCTGGTCTTTTCATATAGGTGTTTTTTAAAGATTGGTATTTTTTCCAATCTTTAATCTTATTATGATCACCAGATAGTAACACTTCTGGTACCGTTAGGCCTTC
>NZ_DATHXO010000116.1:0-1619 GCF_035459645.1 Schnuerera sp. | reverse complement strand
GCAGTACAGGAAATATTGAGTTTTTATGCTGTATTTTGAAATCAAATAATAAAGAAATGATTGATGAAGATACAATATTTAAAACCATAGAAGATGCTCATAAAAGTCTATACTAATAAAAGGAGGAAAAGATGAAAAAGCATGCTAGACAGAGTATTATATTAGATTTAATAGAAAACTATGAAATAGAAACTCAAGAGGAATTAGCAGAATATCTATTGAACAAGGGTATTCAAATTACGCAAGCTACAATCTCAAGAGATATAAAGGAATTAAGACTTATAAAAGTTTTAAGTTCTGATAAGAAATATAAATATGCGACTATGGATAGTCAATATGAGGGAATAACTGAAAGATTGATTAGAATTTTTAAAAGTTCTGTATTAAGCATAGAAAAAGCTGAAAATATTATTGTTATTAAAACTTTACCCGGAGCTGCTCATGTTTGTGCTTCAACTGTAGACAAGCTTAAAATTGATGGCATAAAAGGAACTATTGCTGGATATGATACAATTTTTATAGCTATAGAAAATATGAATATGATAAAATACATATTGGAGAGTCTTAAAAATTTACTCAAATGATCTGGAGGTATTGGAATGATAGTTGAGTTAAATATTAGTAACTTTGCTATTATAGATAAATTAAAAATTAGCTTTACAAAAGGTTTTAATGTGCTTACTGGCGAAACAGGAGCTGGAAAGTCAATAATTGTTGAAGGAATTGGTATGATTTTAGGACAAAGGGCTAATAGGAATTTGGTACGTACAGGAACAGAAAAATCAGTGTTAGATGGAATTTTTTACATGGACAATCCTGAACAAATAAACAAAATATTGGGAAACTATGGTATAGACGTTGATTCATCCAACTACTTGCTAATTTCAAGAGAGATACATGCTAATGGACGAAGTATATCTAGAATTAATGGAAGAACTGTAACATTAACTATGTTAAACAATATTACTTCCCATTTAGTTGACATTCATGGACAACATGAACACCAATCTCTATTAAATACAGAAAATCATATAAAACTAATAGATACTTTTGGAGATATTGAGTTAAAGCTTTTGCTTGAAAGTATAGAAATAAAATATAGAAAATTGCTAGAAGAGAAGAGGAAATTAAAGGAATTGTCAATAGATACAATTAAAAGAGATCGGGAAATGGATCTTTTAAAGTACCAAATAGATGAAATTGATAGTGTAGATCTTTTACAATATGATGAAGATGAAATTATGAAGGAATATAATAAAATTTCAAATATTAAAAAGATTGGATATAGTTTAGGAGAAATAACAGATATTATAGGAGGTGAAGATTATAATAATATTTCTACAATCGGCAATATTAATAAATGTATTACAATAATTAATGGTATTAAAGATTATGATAATGTTTTAGAAGAATATCATGATGTATTAGAGAGTATAGGATTTGAATTACAAGATTTATATAGAAGTATTATGAATTATTTAGAAAATATAGATATTGATGAAGAAAGATTGAAATTTTTAGAAGATACAATCGATCTAATAAATAAATTGAAAAAAAAATATGGAAATACTATTAAAGATATATTTGAATATAGAAGTTCAATAGGGGATAGATATAAA
>NZ_DATHXO010000115.1:0-4388 GCF_035459645.1 Schnuerera sp. | reverse complement strand
GACATGACGGTTAAAGCCGCCAAAGAAGCAGCACTTGGGGCAGGAGCTAATATAAAGTTTATAAGTGCAGGTAAGTTAAGGAATTCGGATTTAAAAAAAATCAAAGAGATAAACCCAAATATAATTTTAATTGCTGGCGGTGTTGATTATGGAGAGAGGGATACTGCTCTTTACAATTCAGAATTAATTGCAGAATTGGACTTGAATATTCCGGTAATATATGCTGGTAATATTGAAAATCATGAAGAAGTTAAGGAGATTTTTGAAGGCAAAAAATCGGAATTATATATAGTTGAAAATGTATATCCTAAAATAGATGAATTAAATATTGAGCCTACAAGAGTTGTTATCCAAAACGTATTCGAAAAACATATAATACATGCTCCAGGTATGCAGAAAGTAAGGGATATGGTGACAGGTCCTATTATGCCTACACCTGGTGCAGTTATGGAGGCTTCAAATCTATTATATGAAGAGATTGGTGATTTAATTACTATAGATGTAGGAGGAGCTACAACAGATGTTCATTCTGTAACTGAAGGTAGTGAAGAAATATCTAGGATACTCATAAATCCGGAGCCTTTAGCTAAAAGAACTGTAGAGGGAGATCTAGGGGTATATGTAAATATGCACAATATTGTCAATATGGTAGGAAAAGAAGAATTGATGAAAGAATTGAATTTATCTTTAGAAGAATTAGAAAACCTATTGGGTAATAATAAACCAATACCTGAATCCCAATTAGAAAAACAGTTTATTGAAGAACTAACTCTTCACGCAGTCATAACTGCAGTAACAAGACACGCAGGAAAGTTAAGGCATTTATATGGACCAGGCGGTAAGACGACTTTAGCAGAGGGGAAAGATTTGACTAAGGTTAATACCATTATTGGAACAGGTGGAGCTTTGACTAGACTACCTAATAGAGTAAAAATACTAAAACAAATTGCTATAAGCAGTAAAGGCAATGAATTATTACCATCAAAAGAATCGAAAATACTTATAGACAATGAATATATAATGGCTTCCTTAGGAGTTATGTCAAGAAAATATCCAGAAGAAGCATTAAAATTATTGAAAGATAGTCTTAAATATAGTTGTGGTGAATAATGTAGTATTGTAGATTAATGGGACGTAAACGTCGTGAATTGTGAATTAAAACCTTAAGAATTAAAAAGAAGGTTATGCTTGTAATGTTATGTGCATCAACGGGTTGACATATTACGGGTTGACACATAGGTCAACCCCTACGGTGTAGAATATATCATATATTGTAGGGATGGACCTGTGTGTCCATCCGGTTTCATACTTATAAATTATACATAAAAAACAGGAGGTAAATATGTATTATCCTAAAGTCCAAATAGATTTAAAAAAGCTACAACATAATGTAAAAAGGGTAGTTGATTTATGTAAAAAGCAAGACATAAAAGTAGCAGGAGTTACAAAAGTGTTTTGTGGACATCCTGAAATTGCAAAAGCCTACGTTGATGGTGGAGTAAGCTATTTGGCAGACTCTAGAATTGAAAATTTGATAAAATTGAAACAGTTTAAAATACCCAAAATCCTCCTAAGATTACCCATGATATCTGAAGTAGAAAAAGCTGTTGAATATGCAGATATATCCCTTAATTCTGAAATTGAAACCATTAAGGAATTGTCTAGAACATCGGTTAAAAAAGGAAAAATCCATAAAATAATATTGATGGTTGACTTAGGGGATTTACGAGAAGGATATTTTAATGAAGATGAAATATATGAAGTGATAGCAGAAATTTTAGACTTGAAAGGTATTGAATTATTAGGTATAGGAACTAATTTGACCTGTTATGGTGGGGTAATCCCTAGCGAAAAAAATTTAGGAAAGCTTGTAGATATGGGGAAAAAGCTAGAAGATAAATTTAACATCAATTTGGATATAATTTCTGGGGGTAATTCTAGCAGTTTACATTTATTATTAAAGGATAATAAAATAGAAGGTATAAATATGCTAAGATTAGGTGAATCTTTGGTACTAGGATATGAAACTGCCTATGGAAATAGGATAGACAATACTTACGACGATGCTTTCCAATTAGTTGCAGAAATAATAGAAATAAAAGAAAAACCCTCATTACCTACTGGTGAAATAGGAAGAGATGCTTTTGGAAAAATTCCTTCCTTTGAAGACAAAGGTATTAGAAAGCGAATGATAGTCGCCATAGGTAAACAGGATGTGGATTTTGACACTATCATACTAGAAGATTCGAAAGTTACAATATTAGGAGGAAGTAGTGATCATCTAATATTAGATGGAACTGATAGTGAAATAGATTACAAAGTTGGAGATAAACTTAAGTTTAAGTTAAGTTATGGTGGGATTTTAAGTACTATGACTTCAGAGTATGTAAAAAAGGAAATAATTTGAGTATAATATTAAATCAATATTATACATAGCATTTCATTAATTGAAAAGAAAGGCATTATTTGTACACAGAGGTTATAAAATAAAAAAGTCAGACCAAATTTTACTACCATTGACTTACAGTATAGATGCTCTAGTCCATATATAAAAGATAAAAACAACTAGGATAGATAAAAAATCTTGGTTGTTTTTATTAACCGAACTTTAGTTCTGCAAAAATAAAATTGCAGAATTAAAGTTAATCACACTTCATGTTCACTTAAATTAAGAATTATAGTAAGTGAATATTCAGTGTTATCATAATTAATATCCATATAACCATTATATTTATCTACAATATCTTCTATTATACTAAGTCCATATCCAGAAGAAAGATATTCTTTTTTATTATAAATGAATTTGTTTGAATAATTTTTAGCTGGATTATAGCTGTTGACAATCCTATAATAAAGAAAATATCCTTCAGGATATAGTTCTAAATTGATATATTTATTACTTTCATTACAATTTATACAAGCTTCTATGGCATTATCCAGAGTATTGAATAGAATTGAACTTAAGTCTATATCATCAATATTTAAATTTGGAGGAGCAACTGCTTTTATATCAAAATCTATACCTTGAACATTGGCTTCTGTATATTTATCGTTCAAAACTATATTAATTAAATTATTACCCGTGTTAATAGGATTGGGAATTGATTTAAGCTTGTCCTTTAATGAATCAATATATTCTAAATGAGCACCTTTCTGTTCATTACTCATTTTTTCTATTATTTTGATATGATTTCTTAAATCATGCCATATCTTTGATAGAACTTCATTTCTTCGTTCAAAATTTTTAATGAATTTTTCATTAGATTTATCATAAATTCTTTTAGTAGTTTCTTTTTGAAGATTAATATAAAAGTTATTTGCCTTAAAATACATATATATTGCACTCAAACCGATGAATAGATTAAATAGGCATATAAGAAATAAAATAAATATAGTGCTTTCATTTATAATACTTAAACTAGAATAAAATAATAGAACCATTGAAATAGTAGCTAAAGATAAAATTACAATCATTAGATAATTTAGGGTATTAGGAAGAATAATCTTTCGATTTAAAAATTTTCTATTAATAAAAGCATAGATTAAAAAGGATAAAAATTTGCTTATTAAACCGAAAAATGTATAGTATTTTGACAGCAAGTCCTCTATAGTTATGTTTAGAATATTAGATAGTAAAAATGAAACTACTAAATCAGAAATAATTAAAATAAAATAAAATAATATAACTGCTAAAATTCGTTTATAGAATTTTATATCATATATAAATGTAATTATGATAAGTATTATTGAAATAAGAATTAACCTAATATATGGAGTAAATCCAAATTTAATAAAAATAGTAGTAATTATAGAAACACAAATTATTATGAAAATATCTAGATATCTATAATTAACTTTAGAATTTTTAAATTTAGATAAAATAAATATAAAAAGTATACTTTCTATTATTGCAAATAAAACACCAATCACGATTATCCCTCTCTTTTAGATGAAATATATCTAAAAAATGTCTCTTTAAAACTACTGAGCCTTCTTCTTGAAATATATAGGGTATCCTTATTAGAGAGATTAATCTTATTATCTATCAAATCTTTAACATGATTAAGATTAACCATTATACCTCTATATATTTCAAAAAACTGTTTTTCTCTCAAATCATAGGGAATTTCCTTTAAATAGCGATAATTTGAAGTGTAGTTAGTTGTTTTGGTATGTACAATAACACGCCTATTCAGTACTTCAAGATATATAATGTCATAAAGTTTAAGATATATTTCAATATCACCTATTGGAAATGGATATTTTTCTGCTAGATATCCTAATCTTTTAATTAATGAATCAAGTATTCGATCTATCTCTTTATGAAAATGGCTTTTTCTTACAAAATTGAAAATCTGAAGATCTAAGACTTCATAAACTTTTTCGTT
>NZ_DATHXO010000114.1:0-5112 GCF_035459645.1 Schnuerera sp. | reverse complement strand
ATATCCTCCTATGCCATCTAACCTATCTCCTATCTTTAAATCTTTCTTTGCTATTGCAACAGTCTCAGCAACCATTCCTTTTGTAGGTGCTATAGTTGCTTCTTTATAATAACAAGCATTAAATATAGTTATAGGGGTTTCTAAACTAGTGAGATGGTAAGGCCTGTACAACACATAATTAGGCCCTGGACCCATATTTAAATATTGTAATTGTTTATGTACTTCATCTAATCTTGTAGTAAAAATAGCAAAAACCCCTGGTGCAATTCCCATAACATAGTCCACTATCTTATATTTACTGAGAATGCCTCCTTCTTTTTTTAATCTAAAAAAATTAGTTAAATTCTTTATGCTACTATCAATACCATGACTCCCACGTATATCGGGCACAAAACCAGTAGCATTTGCCATACAAGTCATTTCAATCATGGTATTGGTTCCATCTATAAATCCAGTCAACATATGAGGTTTAACATCTTTTTCTAATGCATTTTCGTATACGGAATCTGGATTGGCTTCTAAGTCTAAAGGATTATTCTTCCCTTTCCCAATGGCTAGTACCTCAAATCCTAACCCGACTGCAAAATTATATAATTCCATAACAGCACCAGGTTCATCTCCTGCTGTTCCTGTATATACCACTCCTGTTTCTTTTGCTTTCTTATATAAAATTGGCCCTACTACCGAATCAGCTTCTACATTTAACATTATTATATGTTTCCCGTTTTCTATTGAGTCTAAAGAAATCTTTGCACCTACTTCTGGTACTCCTGTAGCATCTACTACTGCTTGGATAGTATTAACCTTTGTTGCTATATCCATATCCTCAGTTGCAATAAATTTTCCCTTTTCTAAATAATAATTAATTTTATTTAATGAGTTGGAAATAACAATATCCTCTTTTCTAATTCCTGCTGACAAAAATGCATTTACCGCTTTTTCTACATTTCTATTCACAACAAGAGAAGGTAACATTCCTTTAATCCTAGACATTTGATTTATTAAACCTTTTCCCATTTTCCCTGCTCCAACAATTGCAATTTTCAAATATTTATCTTGTTTTGCTAATTCATTTAATTTTGTATTCATAGTAAGCATGAAATCAATCCTTTCAATATCCTTCTTCCTCTATTCTAAAGAAGCATTTATACCAGCTACATATCCTGACGACCATGCCCATTGAAGATTAAAACCACCACAATCTCCATCAATATCCACAATTTCTCCTGCAAAGTATAGCCCTTTTATAAATTTTGACTCCATAGTAGAACTATCTATTTCTTTTGTTGCAATTCCTCCTGCGGTCACCTGAGCATTATCCCAAGATTTGCTACCAATTATACTAAATCTTAAATCGGTAAGTATTTTTGATAATCTCTTTATTTCTTCTTTACTTAAATGAGCAATTAATTTATTATTATCTATTGATATTTTCTTTAGGATAGGTATTATTAACCTTTTATTTATCAAACCAATAAGGCCTATCTCTATGGTCTTCTTTGGCATAAACCCAAATCTATATTGTAGATAATCAAATAGTTCTTCTTTAGTTTTAGTGTGGATTATAGATACTTTTAAATCTACATTTTCTCCTTTATTCAAATATTGAAGGGCAGTTCTACTCAATTGTAGAATAGGAGGACCTGATATACCGTAGCTGGTAAACAATATATCTCCTTTGTCTTCTTTGATTAGTTTATTCTTTTGATAAAGTCCTGCAGTACCTATAAACTTAACTCCATCTACCTGTTTAAATAGATTTCCTTCTAGCTTTAATTGAACTAAACCAGGGATAATTTCTTCAATTGTATGACCTAGTTTATGAGCTAAAGTATATCCATTGCCATCAGAACCAGTATTAGGTGCAGCATTTCCACCTGTAGAAAGTATAACTCTATCACCGTATATTTTCCTTCCATCATTTAAAGTTATTATAAAATTATCATCCTTTTTAATATTTACTACATAAGCTTCAGTTATAACTTCTATATCTAAATATTCCAATTCAAATCTTAATACATCTAATACACTAGAGCTTTGAAAAGATAATGGAAATACCTTCCCATTTTCTTCAACAGCAGGAGTAATCCCTAATCTTTCAAAAAAGTTTATGGTATCATCTACATTGAATTGGGATAAACAACTGTAAGCAAACTTTTTATTTTTACCATGATAATTTTCTATGGATAGATTTACATTGGTATAATTACACCTTCCATTTCCCGTAGCCAATATCTTTTTACCTACTCTATTATTTCTTTCAAGTATAGTTACATCTGCACCATGGTTTCTTGCAGAAATTGCAGCCATCATTCCTGCAGCACCACCACCTATGACTAATACTTTTAGCATAAAATTAACTTCCTTTCCAAATATTCTTATATCATTTTCCCATTCCTTTTCATTTTATACGTTATTTTTGGTTTTGTCTATTATGAAATAAATAGAACCTGTCTTAAATTTAAGACAGGTCTATCCTGAAAATAAATATTTATTTTCTATTTAAAACTGCATTCAATATGATTCCTACTATAGCTGCAAAGCTTAATCCTGATATTTTAACACTTTCTGTTATTGGAATCCCTATAGTAATACCAAATTTACTTTCTATAATCCCACTTCCAAGACCTAATAACAATATAATTCCCATAACTATCATGTTTTTTAAATTAAATTTTACTTCATTTGTCTTAATCGTTTTAATCCCTATTAAAGATATCATACTAAACAACATTAAGCTTATTCCCCCCATTACTGGAGTTGGTATAGTATTTAATGTTGTCCCTACTTTTGATATAAAGCCCAATGATATTGCAAAAATGGCAGCTAATCTTAATATTGATGGATCATAATTTTTAGTTATAGCAAGAACCCCTGTATTTTCTCCATAAGTAGTGTTTGCAGGTCCTCCTATTAATGCTGCTACAGTAGTCGCCAATCCATCCCCTAATAAAGTTCTATTTAGTCCTGGATCTTCTACAAAGTTTTTACCTACTACTTGACCATTAGTAGTTATATCTCCTAAGTGTTCCATAAATACTGCTAATACTACTGGAGTAATTATAGCTATAGCACCCATATCAAATTTTGGAAGCCTAAATGCTGGAACTGCAAATAAAGGTGCTTCTTTTATAACTGTTGTATCTACAAGTCCCATTTTTAGAGAAATCATATATCCTAAAAACACCGCTATCAAAATTGCCAACTGTTTTATAAATCCTTTACCTTTAAAATTAATTAATAAGGCTATTCCTAATGTTATGCCTGCTACTAAAAAATTTTCACTAGCCATCCCAAAAGCAGTTGGTATTAGATTTAAACCTATTACTATTATCATAGGTCCTATTACTTGTGGAGATAAATATTTTTTTATTCTTTCTACTCCAACTTTTTTAATCAAAAAAGATACTATAATGTATATTAGACCTGCTCCAATAATTCCACCTTGAGCGTAAGCTAAATCACCATTATATATTTCTTTAACTTTTAATATTACTGGTATAAATGCAAAAGATGATCCTAAAAAAACTGGAACCTTTCCTTTAGTACAAAGATGGAAAATCAGTGTTCCAAGACCTGCTGCAAACAATGCTATAGATGGATCAAACCCTGTTAATATCGGTACCAAAACTGTGGCTCCAAACATAGCAATTAAGTGTTGAAGTGCCAAAATAATTTTTTTAGAGTTAGTTAATAATCTAGCTTCCGTCTTTTTAGAGTCTTCTACAATTATATTTTCAGTCATTAAAAAACCTCCTTTTGTTTTTATAGGAGAGTTTTCTCTCCTTTTCAGCCTCCCTGGGCTAATTTAAAGGACTGATTAGATCGTAATGCTTGGCATAAAAAAAGCCTTGCACGCAGCAAGACTTTTTATGCAAATAGGCATAATTATCAACATTAATTACAATCTTGCCAGTCTCTCTGGACTGATTTAAAGATTTACTATATATATTTTATCTTAAAATATTATACCACTATATTATTTATAATTCAACAATTATTTACACTAACTTTACAATCTTCTATATATTTCTTTGTCGTCTAGTCCTCCTATATTTAAACCTTCATCAATTTGATCGAGTATAAGCTTTTTGTCTTTCATAAGAGTACCTCTTAATGATACATAGTTTGAAGCATGATTGCTTCTAAAAATACAATTATCAATTTCAAATCCTTCTACTAATATCTTTGTTTCATTTAATACTTCTAAAGGAGTTAAAAGCTCAAATTTTCCTTCTTGTACTTCCTTATACAGTGGAGTATCTTCTTCTAATAATAAAGTTAATAATCCAATATAATCAGGTTTCATCTCATTCAAAACTAAAGCAGATTCAGTAGCATGGAGTTTTGAATTTATTTTTCCACCAATTCCAGATATTAAAGTTACTGAAAGCTCTATACCAGACTCCACTACTTTTCTACCTGCTTCTATCATTTGAGAAGAATTGACTCCTTTTTTAATATCTTTTAATATCTTCTCACTTCCAGATTCTAAACCTAAATATACAATACCTAACCCTAAAGCTTTTAACTCCATTAACTCTTCCTGGGACTTGTTTAGAATAGATTTCGGTGAACCATATATACCAACCCTTTCACATTCTGGAAATAACATCTCAATTCCTTGTAATATTTTAATTAATTCATCAGTTTTAATTGCTAAAGCATCTCCATCAGCTAAAAAAATTCGCTTTACATTCTTATAATATTTCCTACCTAGAATTAGATCTTCCATTATTTCTTCTATACTTCTTATTCTAAATTTTTTCCCTTTATACATAGAACAAAAGGTACATTTGTTATGAGAACAACCTATAGTAGCTTGAACTATTAAACTATATGCTTCACTAGGCGGCCTATAAAGGTCTCCTTCGTATTTCATTTCTATCTTCTCCTTCTTTTATTTCTTTTCTACCCTCTAATTTTCTTATTATTCTACTTGTTTAATTATAATATATGTAAAATATTTGTTCAATTAAAAAAACCTCTATTTCGACCTACGAAATAGAGGTTTTCATCTATGTACTTGGCAGCGTCCTACTCTCCCAGGGCGTTACCACCCAAGTACCATCGGCGCTGAGAGGCTTAACTTCTGTGTTCGGTATGGGAACA
>NZ_DATHXO010000113.1:0-1690 GCF_035459645.1 Schnuerera sp. | reverse complement strand
TAGATCATCTCCATTTAAAATGTGACGAATTAGATTTATCTGAATGGAATGATATTGTAAATAGGATTAAAGCTTTAAAAGAGAAAGTGACTATAGCTCTTGTTGGAAAATATGTAGAACTGAAGGATGCATATCTGTCAGTGGCTGAGTCTTTAAGACATGGTGGTATATTCAATGATGTAGATGTAGAAATAAAGTGGATTCATTCTGAAAATGTAGAAGATAGAAATAATAAAGAGATATTTGAAGGAGTAGATGGCATTTTAGTTCCTGGTGGATTTGGCGAGAGAGGAATAGATGGGAAAATTTCTGCAGTTAAATATGCTAGAGAGAACAAAATACCTTATTTGGGAATATGTCTAGGTATGCAATTAACTGTTGTGGAATTTGCAAGGAATGTAGTTGGATTGAAAGAAGCTCATAGTACTGAAATTAATCCAAATACTCCTTTTCCTGTAATCGATTTAATGCCAGAACAAAAGGATATAGAATTAACCAATGGTTCTATGAGATTAGGGTTATACCCTTGTAAATTAGCTAAAGGATCTAAGGCTATGGATATTTATAAAGAAGAATTAATATATGAAAGACATAGACATAGACATGAACTCAACAATCAATTTAGAGATAAATTAGAAGAAGAGGGATTGTTGATGAGTGGACTTTCACCAGATGAGAGATTAGTTGAAATTGTAGAACTAAAAGATCATCCTTGGTTTATAGGAGTGCAGTTTCATCCTGAATTTAAGTCAAGACCAACAAAAGCCCATCCTTTGTTTAAAGATTTTATAAGGGCTGCTAAGGAAAATAAAGATAATAAATAGAGGAATTTATGAGTATATCTAGAATAGTAATATTAGGTAAAGTTATCGATTGTAACTGTAAAAGGGGGAGATATTTTGTTTATTAACAAAAATCACCAAAAAATTACTATTTTAATTATTGTATTATTAAGTTTTAATGGTTTTATAGCTTATGGGGAAAGCATGTTTACAGATATAAGCAATAGTCATTGGGCTTATGATTATGTGGAAAAGGTTGTTGATTTAGGGTTGATGGATGGATATGAAGATGGAACCTTTAGACCTAATGATGAAGTAAATACTGCAGATGCATTGGTATATGTGACTAGACTTTTTAATACACCTTCAGAAGAAATTGAAAAAATGAGAGGAAAGTATAGCATTTTATTAAATAAATTTGAATTATCAGAAGAGAGGAAAGATGCACTAGCTATAGCTTTATCCAAAGGTTTAGTTACGGAAATTTTTGTAGAAAACAATTTATTTGTGAAAGGAAAGATTAGAACTGCAACAAAGGTTGAATTATCTATCTATATTGCTGAAGCATTAGGGATAGAAGAAAAAGATGGTGAGGTTTTCTTGTTTTTATATAAGGATACAGATAGTATTCCAGAACGAGCAAGACCTTATATAAAATTTTTAATAGACAAGGGTATACTAGAAGCGAAAGGTGATGGAAATGGGAATTTCAACCCAGATCAACCAGTTATTAGATCTGTATTGGCTAAGATCTTATATCTTTCCTATGGGAAAATGGATGGAAGCTCTATAGTAACTATTCCAGAAGAGCCAGTAGAAGAACCTGAGAAATCACCAATAAAAACACCAGTAGAAGAACCTGTTACTCATGAAAAAGACCAATTAGCTGGCATTATTACTGGGAAAGT
>NZ_DATHXO010000112.1:0-3813 GCF_035459645.1 Schnuerera sp. | reverse complement strand
TTTCTACATTTGCAATATCATTAAGATGCACCACCCCACCAGTTGGTAAAGGAATGAGTAGGTTTTCAATTTCATCTAGAGCCTGAAATTCTCCTACTGTACGAATAGTTAGTTTTTGATTTCCTTTTTGAACTTCCCCGCCAGGAAGATTGAGATTTTCTCCACCTATAATTCCTGCTAAATAGTCTGTAGTTATTCCATATCCATACATTTTTTCCTTTATTACGCTAATTTCAATCTGCCTTTCATATCCACCTGTAACTTCAACAGAAGCCACTCCTTCTAATCTTTCAAGTTTAGGTTTGATTAAATCCTCTGCAATACTCTGACTTTCTGCCAAATCTCCAGAATGAGATAATGATACTTGTATAATAGGTTGTGCACTAGGATCGATCTTTAATACCATTGGGTCACTAGCCCCATCAGGTAAAAAACCTTTAATTAGATCTATCTTTTCACGCATCTCCAAAGATGCAAAATCCATATCAGTACCAAAAGCAAACTCTGCAATAACAATAGATTGACCTTCCGATGTAATAGAGCTTATATTTTCAATATTTCCTACTGTAGCAATTGATTCTTCTAGAGGCCTAGTTATTAGATTTTCCATCTCCTGAGGTCCTACCCCTTGATAACTTGTAGATACAATAGCTATGGGTATTTCAATGCTTGGTAGAAGATCGATTGGCAATCTATATAGAGAAACTACACCAAAAATAACAATTATCAATATGATCATCAAGGTAGTTACAGGCCTTTTTACAGATGCTCCCGATAAATTCATTAGTCAGTCCCCCTTATTACTTTTACAGCTCCACCATCTTCTACATAATTATGGCCACTTATAATAATCTTATCCTTTTCTTCAAGACCAGCCAAAATTTCTATATCCGTACCAGTATCCAATCCAATCTCTACTTCTTTTTCTACAGCTTTTCCATCCTCTACTATATATACTATATTTTTTTCATCCCTAACAATTACAGACTGACTAGGCACAGAAAGCACATCCTCTTTAACATCCAATGCAATTTCTACATTTGCAAACATTCCAGGCTTAATCTTGCCATCACTATTGTCTAAATATATCTTTACTGGATATAATTGAGTCCTTGCATCAGGTGCAGGAACGATACTATCTATAACTGCATCAAAGGGTTGAGAAGAAACAGCAGGAATAGTAACATTGACATCCTGTCCTTTTTCCAGTTTATTGATCAGTCCTTCTACTACATCCGTTCTCACATAAACCCTTTCCATACCCACTATATTCATGGCAGGTTGAGCACTAGAAGCCATCCCGCCCACTTCAATATTAACCCCTGCAACAAATCCATCAGCAGGAGAAGTGACTGTAGCATTATCCAATGCATCTTGTGCTTGATTATAAGCTAACTCTGCTTGTTCTAATTGAGCATTAGCTATCTCAATAACTTGATCAGATGCACCTATTTCAGCTTGATCTAATTGAGCCTGTAGCTGAGTTTCCTGTTGCTGTAAACCAAGTTCAGCTTGATCTAGTTGAGATTTTGAAATAGCTCCAGCTTCATAAAGCTTTCTAGTATTTTCAAGGTTTTCTCGAGCATTTTCAAGAACAGATTCTGTTAACTCCTTAGTCCGTTCCAAAGACTCTTGAGCAATCGAAGACTGTTCTTGGCTCATATTATAATTAGCTTTAGCCATTTCATATGCAATTTTAGCCTGATCTACCTGTTTACGAATATCCTTATCGTCTAAAGTAAAAAGTAGATCTCCTTTATTTACATAATCTCCATCTTTCACAGAAATACTTTTTACTTTTCCTGGAATAGTAGGCATCACCATTATATCTTTATCTGCAACTACTTTACCATTTATAGTAGTTATATTAGCTAAAGTATTAAAAGTTACCTCACTTACTTCAACAGGTATATATGATTCTTGTTCTTCATTAGAATCTTCTTCTACATTATCTTTCGTTGTACATCCAGTAAAGAGTATAATCACCATAGATACTACAAGCATAAGACCAATAATTCGCTTCTTCAAACTTAATTCCTCCCCATTTTATAACAAAGTTTCGCCGACCTACCAGTCAGTCATATTTTAAGCTTATTATAAGGCTACTAGTAAAATTAGCACCATATAATTTAATTTATATTCTTCATAGTAGCCTTTATCCATATTTACATAAAATTATTGTTGAAAATTAATTCCTTGGAGTAATGCTTCATACTGAAGCCATGCTTGGAACAAGTTCTGCTCTGCTGTTTTAACTTTGTTCATTTGGCTATTATACTCAGCTTCACCCTGTTTAAATTCAATTTCTGAAATCAATCCTAATTCATATCTAAGCTCTAAGACATGGTATTTATCCTGTTGATATTCAAGATTTTTATTCTCAATTTCCAAAGCCTCAACCTTATTTTGAATTTCTTCATATACTTTATCAAAAACTAATTCTACATTTTTATGCTCTTGGCTGAATTCTATAGAAGCATTTTCTAAATTTCGTGCTGCAGCTCTAATTTCATCATAATTTCCATGTTTTTCAGCCCATTCAGCATTTATATTCTGTATTTTATAATCATAGTTTTTGAGTTGAAGAGAATAGCTATTCCTCTTAGCCACTCTCAAATCACTTTTATATTTAATCTTAGATATAATTTTTTTATCTACAATAAAGGTATCTTCCATCTTTAAAGGAGTATCAAAATCTTGATCCATCATCAAGTTAAGCTCCTTTTTTATATTATCCATTTGAGTATCTAAAGTCTTTATACCTAATTCCAGTTGCTCCTTTTGGTTTTCAATGCCTTTAATATCTAATAATGTTATCATTCCTAGTTCTTCTTGCAAGACCATAATCTCTATTTGTTCTTCTAGTAGTTCTAAGTTTTCCACTAACTCATCCTTCTGTCTTCTTAAGCTATTATAACCTAGATACATATTTTGGGCTCCATAAATAATACTTTCATTTGCCATATCTAACTGTAAAATAGCCTTTTCCAATTCCAACTCTTGAGCAGGTAATTTATCCAACTGTTTTAACTGTTCCTTTAAGGCATTTCTATTTTGTTTAAGGGTTGAAATATTGGATTCATAAATTCCCTGTACATATCCTATTGTTTCAATAAAAGTATCATAAGCAACTGACTCTTCATATTCTATATCTGGCAATTCAATTATTCCACTATCTTCGTCTCCCAATCCTGGAACTCCACCTAATCCATCGTCCTCATCTGTCTTAATTAGTTCATCTATTTCATTTATCAACTTATCCTGCTGTCTAATCTTTTGATTCAAACCACTAATAGCCTTGTCGATTTCATCAATGGCATATTCTAAATCTTTTCTGCTATCCTCAGCATCTTTAATAGCATCTATGCTATCTATAAGGTTTTTCTCAATGTTTTTATTTATTTTAATTGTAGAATTTCGCTTTTTCATAAGTGTTTCAATATCATCGAATTTCAATCTACGTATCTCTTTATTACTTTTTGCATCAACTGTAAATGTTTGCATAACAAGCATTATCACAAGCAATACCAATAACCATTTGTTCTTTTTCATACGAACCTCCCCTTAGATTCCCAAAATCTTTATTCAACCATTCTATATATAAGGTATTATATTGATTCTAATTTATGAAGTCAATGATAAATATTAAATCTTATTGGAAGTTTTACTTTTTTCCATCCTTCTCAACCTTCTACTTAAAACATATTTAGGTACTCTACCTATAAGCAACCATCTCTTTTCTAAAGTTCCAATTAATAACACTAGTATAAAAGTGAGACCTAAACCCAATCCACCTATTAATACTAAAGAAGA
>NZ_DATHXO010000111.1:0-2525 GCF_035459645.1 Schnuerera sp. | reverse complement strand
GAAATTAGATCCGGCGGGAAGGACGGCATCTCTTGGAATCTTAATGCAAAATATTGGATTAGCTGTCGGTCCACCGATTCTAGGATATTTTCTATTGAGCAAAAGTTATATTGTCTTAAGTTGGTACGGTATAATTTTATATTTGATTTGTATTCCTCTCGTTATTCCTCTCGCAAAATTTACAGACACTAAAATGGTTAGTGAATAATTTTTAAAAATACTTATACCTAAATTGGGTAAACTACATCTAAATTAGCTTTCAAAAAATAAAATAAAATAATAAGACATGGCTGTTTCTAAGCAAAGTATTCCATTCTCACTTGACGATGTTGGTAAAATAAAACAAATAAAAAACTTAGAAATATCACCTGATGGAAAAATTATTATATATACGGTTAATGTTCCCAACGTGAAGGAAAATAAAAGAGAAGATTATATTTTCTTGACAGAAATAAGAGGTAAGAAAACAAGAAGTATTGCGAAAGGATTTTCACCTATATGGTCACCTGATAATAAGTTTATTGCTTATAAAGCAAGTAAAGATGGAAAGTACGGATTGTGGCTGTATGATATCCAACAAGATCATTCAAAATTTCTTGTTCCTATTTATGAGTCAGGATATTTTATTAATCATATGGCAAAAAAAAATTTTGAATGGTCTCCTGATGGGAAAAAGATAGCTTATATAAGTACAATTCCTTTCGAAAACTCGGATGTTAATCAAAATATTAGAGTTATAGATAATCTAATGTACAAAAGTATTGGTGGAAGAAAGCGTCCATTCTATGCCAACCAGCCGCCTTGTCAAATATGGTTAATCTCAATAAAGGATAGACAGTCAGAAATTTTAACTAATGGTGACAGTAATAAATACTCCATCTCTTGGTCACCAGACGGTAAAGAAATTGCTTTTGTTAGTAATAAAAGCTCCAACCCAGATTATAATCATAAAAATGATCTATGGAGTGTTAATATAAGAACAAAGAAAATTGATAGGTATACAAGAGAATCAGGAACTGTATATCATCCTGCTTGGTCACCAGATAGAGAATATATTGCCTATCTTGCCAATAAAGGTATGACCAACTCGAAAGATAGTCCGTCTGAAGACTTTCATATATATATCAAGTCAAGTAGCGACGGAGATTCTATTTGTTTAACAAAATCTCTTGATCGAAGAATAAAAAGTATAGAGTGGCATCCTAATGGTGAAGATATCTATTTTACTGCGGAAGATAAGGGGAGAGAGTCCTTATATAAAGTGGGAATTAAATCAAAAAAAATAGAAAAAGTTATAGCGGGAGATTTTAAAGTATCTGAATATGCAATATCTCAATCTGCTAAAAATATTGTATATATAAAGTCGGATATGATACACTTCCCAGAAATTTATATCCAACAAAGGGATGGGAAGAGCTCAAATAAATTGACAAAGCAAAATGAAAGAGTAAGTAAAGAACGGTATTTGCAAGATGCAGAAACGCTTTGGTTTAATAGTTTTGATGATTTACAAATACAGGGATGGATTATTAAACCTGCTTCTTTTAATCAGAATAAGAAATATCCGTTAATATTAACTATCCACGGTGGACCACATAATATGTTTGGTTATGAATTCAAAGAAAGGGCCCAGACTCTGGTTGGTCAAGGATATGCAGTTCTTTTTATAAATCCCAGAGGCAGTAGCGGTTATGGCCAACAATTTTCGCGAGGATCGCTTCTAAATTGGGGGGGAGGGGACTATAAAGATTTGATGAATGGTGTCGAATATGTACTTGACCGTTATAAATGGATTGATAAGGAAAGATTAGGAGTAACAGGTCATAGCTATGGAGGATATATGACCAATTGGATTATTTCTCAGACTAGTATGTTTAAGGCTGCTGTTTCGGATGGAGGAGTTAGTAACCTTATAAGTTTTTCTGGGACATCAATTTTTCATCTTCTAATAGAAAATGAGTTTAATGGGAAGCCGTGGAAAAATTTTCCGTTGCTTTGGCAGTGGTCTCCTTTACGTAATGTAGATAAGGTATCAACACCAACTTTATTTCTTCATGGCGAAACAGATAATGAGGTCCCTATAACACAAGCTGAAGAGATGTTTACAGCATTGAAAAAAGCAGGTGTAGAAACCCAACTTATACAGTATATTGGTGAAGGACATGGTTGTGATCCTGACTTGAAGCCTCTAAATAGAATTGACCTATATCAGCGAATGATAAAATGGTTTGATACATATCTTAAATTAAAAACTAAGTGACGTGTATGTGGGCTAATGCACATCTTTATATTAAATATTTATTTCATTATGGGCATAAAACTAATGAAACTATCATGCAATCAGCATGAAATAACATTTTTTTACTATTAATTTGAGCTTTAATTGTAAGCTTCCCTGAAAGTTGACCGTTTGAAAGTAGATAAAATTGACTACTTTTAACTATGAAAAAATCACGATTTAGTGAATCCCAAATCATCTCGATCCTCAACAAACAGGAGCAAGGACTGAAGGTCCGAGATATTTG
>NZ_DATHXO010000110.1:0-17422 GCF_035459645.1 Schnuerera sp. | reverse complement strand
ATAAATAATAGCACAAATTTTATAAAGAGTAAAATAAAAGATACACCTGAAGTAGGCTTAATATTAGGTTCAGGCTTAGGTGATTTAGGAGAAAAAATTGAAGATTCTATAGTTATATCATACGAAAATATTCCTAATTTTCCCGTATCCACTGTAGAAGGGCATAAAGGACGGCTAATAATAGGGCGATTGGGAGGGAAAAATGTAGTAGCTATGCAAGGGAGATTTCATTACTATGAAGGATATCCTCTGGAAGATGTTGTGTTTCCAGTTAGAGTAATGATAAGCCTTGGAATTGATAAATTAATAGTTACTAATGCTGCGGGCGGGGTTGATGAAAGCTTCTCTCCTGGAGATTTAATGATTATTAATGATCATATTAACTTTACTGGGCAGAATCCTTTAATGGGTAAAAATTCTGATGAGCTAGGGCCTAGATTTGTAGACATGACTAGTGCATATGATAAAGAACTTATAACAATTGCTAAAAATGTCGGTAAGGAACAAAAGATTCCTCTGAAAGAAGGAGTATATATGTGGTTTACAGGTCCAACTTACGAAACCCCAGCAGAGGTAAAATTAGCTAGAATTTTAGGTGCCTCAGCTGTAGGTATGTCTACTGTTCCAGAAGTGATAATTGCAGCTCATCAGAAAGTAAAAGTTTTAGGCATATCATGTATCACTAATATGGCAGCTGGAATATTGGACCAACCATTAAAACACGAAGAGGTTATTGAAACCTCTTTAATGGCTAAGGATAAGTTTGAGAAATTAGTAATGCAAATATTATTTAATTTATAAATGGAGTGGAATATATGAGAATATATGATATTATTAAGAAAAAAAGAGATGGTGGAGAACTTAGTACTGATGAGATAAACTATTTTATAACTAATTATACTAATGGCAATATCCCAGATTATCAAATATCTGCTTTATTAATGGCAATATATTTTAATAAGATGAATAAAAGGGAAACTTTAGATTTAACAAAGGCAATGGTAAACTCTGGTGATAAAGTTGATTTATCAGGAATTAAAGGTCTAAAAGTTGATAAACATTCAACAGGAGGAGTTGGAGACACCGTAACCTTGATTTTAGGACCTATGATAGCAGCTTGTGATGTACCTTTTGTAAAAATGTCAGGTAGAGGATTGGGGCATACTGGAGGTACTTTGGATAAATTGGAATCAATAGATGGATTTAAAGTCGAATTGACAAATGAAGAATTTTTAAGAAATTCAAACAATATAAATATTTCAATTTGTAGTCAAAGTGCTAATATTACTCCAGCTGACAAGAAATTATATTCTTTAAGAGATGTTACTGCTACTGTAGAAAACTTGTCGTTAATAGCAAGTAGTATAATGAGCAAGAAGCTAGCTATTGGTTCTGATGCTATCATATTAGATGTAAAAGTAGGCAGTGGAGCCTTTATGAAGAGTATAGATGAGGCTATTAGTTTAGCTAAGGAGATGGTGAACATTGGTACAGGATATAGAAGGGAGACTATAGCCTTAGTTACAAATATGGATGAACCTTTGGGTAATGCTATAGGAAATGCTTTGGAAATAAAAGAAGCTATCGAAACTCTAAAAGGTAATGGGCCTAGAGATTTATATAAACTATGTTTACAACTAGGTTCAAAATTGTTAGTATTAGCTAAAAGAGTAGAAAATGGAGAATCAGGCAAAAAACTATTAGAAGAAAAGATAAATTCTGGTGAAGCTTTCAATAAATTAATAGAATTAGTCAAATACCAAGATGGGGATGTAAATATGATTAGAAATCCTCAGTTATTACCGAAAGCAAAAATTTTAATTGAGGTAAAAAGTCAAAAAGAAGGTTATATAAAACAGCTAAATGCAGAAGAAGTTGGAAAATGTGCTTTAAAACTAGGTTCAGGAAGAGAGACTATGGATTCAATCATTGATCTATCTGCAGGGATTGTATTAAAGAAAAAAGTTGATGATAAAGTAAAAATAGGTGAAACTTTAGCTGAAATTCATACTAATAATTTAGAAAAAGGCAAAGAAGTAGAACAAAATTTAGGAGATATATTTAAGATTGGAGAAAAAAATAAAGAACTTAAAAAGTTAATTTATGGGATTGTAACTAAAGATGGGATTCAAATATATTGATTAAATTTAAAGAATAGTTTGTATAACTCAAGATTTAATGGATATTATAAAAGTAAACATTAAATTGGGAGGTTATCCAGTGAATAAAAGATTAATTTATATAATTTTGCTATCAATAATTTGGTTTACTATACCATCTAATGCTTTTGCTGAAGACCAATTGGATATTAAAGCGAAATCTGCATTGCTAATGGATTATCATACAGGAGAAATTATATATGAAAAAAATCCTCATGAAAAATTACCACCTGCTAGTATTAGTAAAATTATGACTCTATTGCTTGGTATGGAAGCTTTAGAGACGAGGAAAATCAACTTATCAGATGAAGTAAGGATAAGCGCATATGCAGCTGGAATGGGGGGAAGTCAACTATGGCTAGAGGAAGGAGAAACTCAAACGGTTGAAGATTTATTCAAATCTATTACAATAAGGTCTGCCAATGATGCTTCTGTAGCTTTAGCCGAATATATAGCAGGAAGTGAAGAGGTTTTTGTTAGAATGATGAACGAAAAAGCTAAAGCTTTAGGTATGAACAATACAAACTTTGTGAATGCTTCAGGTCTTCCCAATGAAAATCACTATGTATCAGCTTATGATGTGGCATTAATGTCGGCAGAATTATTAAAGCATGAGGAAATTCATAATTGGTTAACAGTATATATGGATGAAATGCTTGTAGGTAAAAATAAAGATAAGATACAGAGTTTAGTAAATACCAATAGACTTATAAAAGAATATGAAGGAACTACTGGTATTAAAACTGGTTCGACTAAAGAAGCAGGGTATTGTCTTGCCGCTTCAGCTAAGAGAGACAATTTACAGTTAATATCTGTTATAATGGGGAGTGAAACTTCTAAAATTAGATTTGATGAAAGCATGAAATTATTGGACTATGGTTTTGCAAATTATGATTCAATTACTATAGGGAAAAAAGGTGATGTTTTAGGAAAAGTACAGGTACACAAAGGAAATATCTCGTATATAGAAGCAGCTTTAGAAAAAGATAGTTATATTCTTTTACCAAAAGGAAAGGAAGCAAATATTAGCAAGGAAATATTATTACCAGAATATATGGAAAGCCCAATAGAAAAAAGACAGGAGATAGGGCATTTGATAGTAAAAATTGATGGAGATGAAGTCGATAAAATTAAATTAGTCTCAAAGGTTAGCGTAGATAAAGCAGGTTTTAAAGAAATGTTCAAAAAAACGTTAAAAAATTTTTTAATAAACAAGTGATTTTAAAGATTTATTTGTATTTTGCATTAAAACATAATAAAATATAATATAGATTAGAAAACCTCGGCTATTAGCCGAGGTTCTAATAATTCAAATTAGAAAGAGGAAAAATAATGGAATATGACTTTTTATTTAGATTGCCGGGTCTTTTTGTAGCAATAGTAATTCATGAATTTTCTCATGGGTATATAGCATATGTTTTAGGCGATAACACAGCAAAAGAAGCAGGAAGGCTGACTTTAAATCCTTTAAAACATTTAGATATAATGGGTCTTGTTTTTCTTTTATTATTTAAATTTGGTTGGGCCAAGCCTGTGCCAATAAATTCTAATAATTTTAAAAATAGAAAAAGGGATATGATTGCCGTATCCTTAGCTGGACCTTTTTCTAATTTTTTGGTAGCTATAGTCATAGGCACTATATTATCAATGAATATTATTACAAATTATCTATTAATAAATATTTTTGTTATTATGTTATGGTATAATTTGATGTTAGGTATCTTTAATTTATTGCCTTTACCTCCTTTAGATGGTTCAAAGATTTTAGCTAGTCTATTACCAGTAAAATATGAGTATCTTTTTTATAAGAATGAAAGATATTTATATTTAATTTTAATAATCTTGATTGCAACAGATACAATAAATAAAATTTTGAGTCCAATTATTGATATTAGTTTAAATTTATTAATCAAAATAGTTGTTTAATGGGAGTTTTTTTATGGAATATAAGATTGTATTAAAAACTTTTGAAGGACCAATGGACCTGTTACTCCATTTAATTGAAAAAGCACAGATTGATATATATGATATTCCTATTAATGAAATAACAGAGCAATATATAGAATATATATCAATGATGGAAGAATTAGACTTAGAAGTGACTAGTGAATTCTTAGTTATGGCAGCTACTTTATTGGAGATTAAATCAAAACTACTTTTACCACAAACCAAAAATGGAAATAATGGTGAGCAGCTTGAAATTGAGGAGATTGATCCCAGGCTAGAATTAGTTAAAAAGTTAGTTGAATATAAAAAATATAAACTTGTATCAAATAAATTTCGCAAGTTAGAGAAAATCCAGCATAAAGTATACTACAAACCTCAAGAAGAACTATCTTATTTTATTGATGAAGAAAGAAATCTAGAGCATATGGATTTAGTTGAATTGGTTAAAGCGTTTAATAATTTAGTTGAAAAAAAGGGGAAAATAAATCCATCTTTCAAGATTAACGAGATTCAAAAGGAAGAACTTACTTTAGATGATTGTATTAAAAATATAAAAAACACACTTAAAAATAATAAAGAAATTAAGTTTAGTAAATTGATAGGTGAAAATCCTAGTAGAAAGGAAATAGTCATAATATTTTTATCACTACTTGAGTTGATTAGATCTAAACGCATTAGAGTATATCAAGAAGATAATTTTACCGATATAATAATTAGTGAAACTAGTGAAGAGGGTGTATAGTTAATGGAGAACAGAGAGATAAAAGCAATAATTGAGGCATTATTGTTTATATGGGGCGAGCCTTTATCCTTGAAGGATATATCATATATATTAGAAATAAAAGAAACAAAAACTAGAAAAATATTAGATGAGATGAAGGATGATTTCAATTTTAATAGAAGAGGATTAAGGATAATACGTACGGAGAATAGTTATCAATTATCAACAAGGCCTGAACATCATCCTTGGATAAGCAAATTATCTCAAGATAAAAATAGTAGAAGTCTTTCCAATGCAGCACTGGAAACCCTATCAATCATTGCATATAGACAGCCTATAACTAGAAATGAAATAGAAGCTATTAGAGGCGTAAGATGTGATAAAGCTCTAGAAACGTTGTTAAATAAAGATTTAATTGAAGAAAAAGGGAGGTTGGAAAGGACTGGGCGGCCAATAATATATGGAACTACAAAAGAATTTCTTAGATATTTTGGGTTAGAAGACTTAAATGAATTACCAGATATTAAGGAATTTGAACTCAAAAATGAAGAAATAGAAAATTTAGAAGAATAATGCAGATATTTGTATTATTCTTCTTTTATATGGAGAATATAAATAATAGGGAATCCAAAGAAATAGGGTGAAGATATGAAATATTTGATTATTTTAATACCAATTATTATGGTTATATTTTTAATGCTACCAATGGAATTTAAAATAAAGTATAAATATGAAGAAGGTCATAGTAGATTAAACATAACCACATCCTATTTGTTTGGATTGTTTAAACCTGAAATTTATCCTTTTGACAAGGAAAAAAGCGATAGGGGTTATAAAACTGGACCCAAGGACAGAATCAAATCTATTCAAAATGATTTTCAATATAAAAAATTCATTGGCTCTGTTTGGAACAAAATAATTTTGGAAAAGATAAATTGGGAAACGAAAATAGGTTTTAAAGATGCTTATTTTGTAGGTATTATTACTGGTGCTTTATGGTATTTTAAAAGTTTGCTTATTAGTTTATTATTATCAAAAAAAGAAGTTAAGAATTTAAACTATAACATAGTTTCGATTTATAATAAAAATCTAGTGGATATTCGATTTGATTGCATAATAAAAATAAGAATGGTTTATATTATAACTGTATGGATTTGGATAATAAAATTAAATAAAGGCGGTGAGGAAATTGACAGAACACCCAATAGAAGGGTTAATGAAAACTACAATGAATAGTTTAAAAGAAATGGTAGATGTAAATACTATTATTGGAGATCCAGTACAGTCACCAGATGGCTTAGTTATTATTCCAGTATCTAAGATTTCCTTTGGTTTTGCATCAGGAGGAAGTGAGTTTAATAAAATAATGGAAGTACAAGAAGGTGGGATAACGGAAGATAAAATTCCTTTCGGTGGTGGTAGTGGAGCTGGGGTTTCAGTGCAACCAGTAGGTTTTATAGTAGCTGGGAATAATCAAATTAAATTACTGACTGTAGATGAGGGCAATACCGCATTGAGTAATTTATTTGATTTTATGTCTAAATTGGCTGACAATATTCAACAGTCTGTTAAGAAAAATAAAGTTAACGATAATTCATCAAATTTGGATAATGTTCAAAATCCAACCTAAGAAGCAGAAAAGCTCTGCTTCTATTACTTTATTGTAAGAGGAGGTTAATTTTGAAAAAGAAGTTAATTATATTTATTATAGTAATGATTATATGTTGGAGTAAAAATTCTTTTTGTGTAAAGCCTGATATCGGAGCACAAAGTGCTATTTTAATAGATGCAAAATCTAAAAGGGTTTTAGCAAGCTATAATCCTCATATAAAATTACCAATAGCAAGCACCACAAAAATAATGACTGCTTTAATTGCTTTAGAGAATGCTAAATTAACGGATAAAATTATAATTGATAATAATTCAGTAGGAATAGAAGGTTCTAGTATATATCTAGAAATAAATGAAGCAATTACATTAGAAGATCTTTTATATGGTTTGTTGCTAAGATCTGGAAATGATTCTGCAATTGCTATAGCAAATTATATTGGAGGAGATGTAGAAAGTTTTAGCGATATGATGAATAATAAGGCAATGGAAATTGGAGCTGAAAATACAAATTTTATGAATCCTCATGGTCTCCATGATGGTAGGCATTATTCAACCGCTTATGATTTAGCTTTAATAACTAGTGAAGCTATGAAAATAAATGATTTTAAACAAATAGTAAGTACTAAAACTTGGAAAACAGATAGAAATAAAAATAAAATATTTTATAATAAAAACAAAACTTTATGGGAATATGAAGGAGGAGATGGTGTTAAAACTGGTTATACGACTAAATCTGGTCGATGCTTAGTAACTAGCGCTACTAGAGATGGCACTCAACTAATAGCTGTAGTGTTAAATGATGGAAATTGGTTTAAGGATTGCTATACTTTAATGGATTATGGATTTGAGAATTTCACTACATATGTAATATTTGAAAAGGAACAGTTTCTAAAAAAAATTCCTGTACATAATGGAAACGAAGAATATGTTATAGCGGTTTCTAATGATTCTTTTATATTTCCACTAACAAAAGAAGAATTAGGAAAAATTAAAATAAATTTGAGTTTACCTGAATCTATAGAAGCACCAATTGTTAATGGTGAGATTATAGGATATATAACTGTGTATTTAGATGGACAAATTATCCATAAGGAAAAGGTTATTGCTAAAGAAAATGTGGGTAAATTAGGCATAATGAAAAGATTGTTTAGAAAAATTAGACTCAATAAAGCCTCCGGGCTTTTTTCTTTTTATCAATAAAGTAGTAAAAAATTAATTTAATATATAATTTGTTTTACAAATAGGCTTTAAAAAGCTAAAATAAACATAGTGATTATAAGGAGGCAGAAAATATATGAGATTACAAAAGTATATAGCATATTCAGGTGTAACATCGAGAAGAAAAGCCGAGGAGCTTATTTTGAAAGGTCGAGTTAAAATTAATGATAAAGTTATAAGAGAGTTAGGTACTAAAGTTGATCCAGATAAAGACATAGTGAAAGTTGATAACAGACAAATAAAGTTAGAGAAGAAAAAAATATATATAATGTTAAATAAGCCAGAAGGATATGTTACAACTTTAAAAAGTTATCATAATGATAAAATAGTTATAGACTTGATACAAGATATAGATGAAAGAATTTTTCCTGTTGGTAGACTTGATAAAGATACTTCAGGACTACTCCTTATGACTAATGATGGAAAATTAGCTCATAGGTTAACTCATCCTAGCTATGAAGTTCTTAAAACATATGTAGCCTTAGTAGAAGGTGTGCCCAATGGGAAAAAATTAACTAAATTTAGAAAAGGTTTGAAAATAGATGGTAAAATGACAGCTAAAGCTTATATTCGTATTACAAAAAAATATAAAGATACATCTTTGTTGGAGATATCAATTCATGAAGGTAGAAATAGACAGGTTAGAAAAATGTGCAAATATATTAGGCATCCAGTTATAAAACTAAAAAGAATTGCTATAGGAGAAATAAAGCTTGGAGATATTAAGCTTGGACAATGGAGGTATTTAACTGATAAAGAAGTTAGATATTTAAAATCACTTTAGATTATTTTGAAATACTGATTTAAAATTATATTTGCTTTATTTTTAAAGTGCTATCAATTATAATTGACATATAGAGAAAATTGAGGAGTGATTATTTGAATGTTTACTCTACGGCAAATTAAAAAAGAAGATTATATAGAAGTAGAATCTATAATTAAGAACAATAGGATAGAAGATAATTTATCTCAAGGAATTACATATATATTAAAGGACAATAATGATATGATAGGAGTAGGTAAAATAATTTTGAGAGATGATTATGGTATTTTAAAATATATATTTGTGAAAGAAGATTGTAGGGGTTATAATTATGGAGACGCCATTTTAAGAGGATTGTTATATAAATGTCAATCAATTGGAGTTAATAAAATATTTAGTTACAAGGATGATGCTTATTTGTTAAAAAAAGGTTTCACATATAAAGAGGGAGATTATTCAATGGAACAAAAGCTTTATTTAGGAGTGGATGATTTTTTCAAGAAATCTTATTGTGGTGATAAAAATGGATTTTAAACATTTCGTTAATGCAGTAGATTTAGTGAAGAAAATTATGAATTATCATATAAAAAAAGGGGATAGAGTTTTAGATTGTACTGTAGGAAATGGGAATGATACTCTTTTATTAGCTTCATTAGTTGGAGAAAAAGGGAAGGTTTATGGATTCGATATTCAATCTAAGGCATTAAAGATAACTAAAGAGAAATTGATAAAAGAAAATTTGGAGTATAGGGTAACCCTTATAAATGATGGTCATGAAAATATAGATAATTATATTTCAGGGAAAGTAGATTTTATTGTATATAATTTAGGTTATTTGCCAGGTGGAGATAAAAGGATTAAAACAGAAATAAACACCACATTAGAGAGTATTAAAAAATCAGTAGGTTTATTAAATAATAATGGATTACTATTGATAACATGTTATACTGGACATGATGGAGGCTTAGTAGAGAAAAAAGGAGTAGAATATTTTATAAAAAGTCTTAATCAAAAAAAGTATAATGCATTAAGATTTAACTTTATAAATCAAAAAAATAATCCGCCAATACTTTTTGGCGTAGAAAAATTATAAAATAGGAGGGATAAATAGTGGCAGGTGTAAAAATTACAGATACTATTTTAAGGGATGCACATCAATCATTAATAGCTACTAGAATGAAAACAGAGGATATGTTACCTATTGCTGAAAAGCTTGATGAAGTTGGTTTCCATTCTCTTGAAGTATGGGGAGGAGCGACTTTTGACTCCTGTTTAAGATTTTTAAATGAGGATCCTTGGGAGAGATTAAGATCTTTAAGGAAAGCATTTAAAAACACTAAATTGCAAATGTTGCTAAGGGGACAAAATCTATTAGGTTATAAACATTATTCAGATGATGTTGTAGAAATGTTTGTGAAAAAATCTATAGAAAATGGCATAGATATTATTAGAATATTTGATGCATTAAATGATCCACGAAATATAAAAAAATCTATAGAAACTACAAAGAAATATGGTGGACATGCGCAAGCAGCCATTTCTTATACTACTAGTCCTGTACACAATAATAAATATTATATAAATTTAAGCATTGAGATGGAGAAAATGGGGGCAGATTCTATTTGTATAAAAGATATGTCAGGAATATTAATGCCCTATGAAGCTGAAAAATTAGTAAAAGGATTAAAAGAAAATATATCTGTTCCAATTCAAATTCATTCTCATTTTACAAGTGGCATAGCCAATCAAACTTATATGAAGGCTATCGAAGCAGGAGCAGACATTATAGATACAGCTATTTCACCATTAGCTATGGGAACTAGCCAACCTGCAACTGAATCAATGATAGCTTCATTACAGGGCTCGCCATATTATCCAGATATAGATATGGATTTATTACTAGAAATCACAGATTATTTCAAGCAGCTAAGGGATAGATATGTAAAAGATGGACTGTTGAATAATAAAGTTTTAAATGTTGATGTTAAAACTTTAAAATACCAGGTACCTGGAGGTATGTTATCAAATCTTGTTTCTCAATTAAGTAGTCAAGGAGCTTTGGATAAATTTGAGGATGTATTAGAAGAAGTACCTAAAGTTAGAGAAGATTTAGGCTACCCACCTTTAGTTACTCCTATGAGTCAAATGGTTGGAACAACTGCTGTTTTTAATGTTTTATTAGGCGAAAGATATAAAATGATTCCAAAAGAGACAAAGAATTATGTTAAAGGTCTTTATGGGAAACCCGCAATACCAATAAGTGATAAAATAAAGAGGAAGATAATAGGTGATGAAGAGATATTTACAGGAAGACCAGCTGATTTAATGGAACCAGAGCTGGATAAGATGAAGGAAGATATAAAAGAGTATATTGAGCAGGATGAAGATATACTAACTTATGCATTATTTCCTCAAGTAGCTATCGACTTTTTTAAATATAGACAAGCTGAAAAATATAGAATTGACACTAATTTATTAAATGAAGAGTTTAAGACATATCCTATATAAAATAAAAACAAGCCAATAATTTGGCTTGTTTTTTTCTAAATAATGAAACAAAACTTGCATATTTAATAAAAATAGCAAAAATATGAAATGAATCTTGCATAATGGATATAAATTTGATATCATAATAGTAGAAAATATCACAATAAGGGGGAAGTGACATTGAAGACTTTGGAAAAGCTCAATGTGGAAAAAGAATTATGCAAAGGTTGTGGCATTTGTGTTGCTTTTTGTCCAAAAAATGTGTTAGAAATAAAAAATGAAAAAGTAGCTATTAAAGACTTGGACTCTTGCATTCAATGTGGTCAGTGTGAATTAAGGTGTCCTGATTATGCAATTTATTTAGGAGGTAAGTAAAATGCCAAAAAAAACTGTAAAGTTGATGCAGGGTAATGAAGCCTGTGTGGAAGGTGCTATTGCTGCTGGAATGAAGTTTTATGCAGGTTATCCGATAACTCCTTCAACTGAAATAGCAGAGCTTTCAGCAGCAAAATTACCTAGAGTAGGTGGTAAATTTATTCAAATGGAAGATGAAATTGCTAGTATTAGCGCTATTATTGGAGCCTCATTAACTGGAAAGAAATCAATGACTGCAACTAGTGGCCCTGGTTTTTCTCTCAAACAGGAGGGCATTGGATATGCAATAATATCAGAAGTTCCTTGTGTTATTGTAAACGTTCAAAGAGGAGGTCCAAGTACTGGGCTACCAACATCACCAGCACAAGGGGATATTATGCAAGCTAGATGGGGTACTCATGGTGAACATTCTATTATTGCATTATATCCATCTACAGTAAGAGAGATTTATGATACAACTATACATGCATTTAATTTAGCTGAAAAATACCGAACACCAGTTATATTGTTAATGGATGAAGTAATTGGGCATATGAGAGAAAAAATCGAAATACCAACTGAAGATGATATTGAAATATATAATAGGAAAAAACCAACATTTGCCCCAGAAAAATTTAGACCTTATAGGATTAAAGAGGGAGATATAGTCCCAGAAATGGCAAGCTTTGGTGAAGGATACAGATTTCATGTAACTGGTTTAGTTCATGACGAAACAGGATTCCCTACGAATAACGGTAAAATTGCTGAAGAATTGATTAAAAGACTAGTTTATAAGATTGAAAAGAACTTAAGTGATATAGTAGAATATGAAGAATATCGGGTAGAAGATGCAGATGAAATAATTGTTGCTTATGGAGCAACTGCAAGATCAGCAAAGTCAGCTATTGATGCATTAAGGAAAGAGGGTAAGAAAATAGGTATGTTTAGACCAATAACTATTTGGCCAGTTGCATATGAGCAAATTTTGGACTTATCTAAGAGAGTAGATAAAATTTCAGTTATAGAAATGAATTTAGGACAATATTTTCAAGAGATAGATAGGATAGCTGGGAAGCATACTGATGTAGTTAATTATGGGCGTGTTGATGGAGAGTTGATTACACCAGAAGAGATTATCTCGTTTATAAAAGGTAGGAGGGGTTAAATTGCCAAGTCAATTAGTTGAGAAGTATTACAGAACAGATAGTTTGCCGCATATCTGGTGTCCAGGATGTGGGAATGGAATTGTTACTAGAGCTATTATTAAAGCGATAGATAATCTTGGACTAAAACAAGATGATGTATGTATTGTCTCTGGTATTGGGTGCTCATCTAGAGCTTCTGGCTATTTAGATTTTAATACTATACATACAACCCATGGAAGAGCATTGGCTTTTGCAACAGGTATAAAATTTGCTAATCCAAAGCTACATGTTATAGTAATTACCGGTGATGGAGATAGTGCTGCTATTGGAGGGAACCATCTGATACATGCTGCAAGGAGAAATATAGATATAACAACTGTAGTATTTAATAATAATATCTATGGTATGACAGGGGGACAATACTCTCCTACTACACCAACAGGAGATAAAGGTACTACAGCACCTTACGGTAATATTGATGCTAACTTTGATTTGTGTGATTTAGCGAAATCAGCAGGAGCAACTTATGTAAGTAGATCAACGGTGTATGGTGCAAATATGATAATTAAGCAGGTAGAAGAGGGAATAAAAAATAAAGGTTTTTCATTTATAGAAACTTTAACTACATGTCCAACTTATTATGGAAGAAAGAACAAAAAAGGTGATGCTGTTGACATGATGTTTAATTTAAAGGAAATGACTATAAATAAAACTGCTTATGAGAAACTTCCAGAAGAAAAGAGAAAAGATAAAATTATTATAGGTGAACTTTATAAAGGAGAAAGACCTGAATATACTGATAAATATAATAAAATAATAGAATCTTTTTAAAGGAGAGATTTAAAATGATACATCAAGAATTAAGATTAAGTGGTTCGGGAGGTCAAGGCCTTATTTTAGCAGGGATAATTTTGGCAGAAGCCGCATTGCATGATGGTAAAAATGTAGTACAATCCCAATCCTATGGACCAGAAGCAAGAGGTGGAGCTAGTAAAGCGGAAGTTATAATTAGTGATAATGTAATAAATTATCCGAAAGTTGATAAATGTGATATATTGTTATCATTAACCCAAAAAGCTTGTAATAAATATATTGACTCTTTAAAATCAGGAGGCCTATTAATCTTAGATGATACTATTACTGAGAAACCAGACAGAGATGATATTAAAATTTTTTCTATCCCAATATTAGACACGGCTATTAATGAACTAAAGAAGCCCATGGTTGCAAATATTATTGCATTAGGTAGTATATATAAATTGACTAAAATTGTAGGTAAAGATGCTTTGGAAAAAGCAGTATTAAACAGAGTGCCCCAAGGAACAGAAGATTTGAATAAAAAAGCTCTTCAAGAAGGATTTAAATTAATAGAAAATCATAAGGGAAAATTATATGGAGAAGTATGTTGATTTAATTAAAGTTATACAAAACAATTTCAATCGCTTAAGTAAGGGGCAAAAACTTATAGCTAAATTTATTATGAATAATTATGATAAAGCTGCTTTTATGACAGCGGCAAGTCTAGGGGAAACAGTAGGGGTAAGTGAATCTACTGTAGTACGATTTGCAAATACTTTAGGCTATAGTGGGTATAGAGAATTACAAAAAGAACTGCAAGAATTAATTAAAAATAAATTAACTACAGTTCAAAGAATATCTTTAAGCAGTAATTTTACAGACAATGAAAATGCATTAAAACAAGTAATTAAAAAGGACATGGATAATATTGAAAAAACTTTAAATGAAATAGATTACCATACTTTCCAAAGAGCTGTAGAAATGACGTTAAAAGCAAAAAATGTATTTGTTTTAGGTCTAAGAAGTTCATCTTTTTTAGCGGGTTATTTAGGGTTTTACTTAAACTTTTTATTAGACAATGTTAAAATTGTTACAGCTGGTCCTAGTGATGTTTTTGAGCAATTATTAAAAGCTACTGATAAAGACGTCATTATTGGAATAAGTTATCCTAGATATTCTAAAAGAACCTTAGAAGCCTTGGATTATGTAAAAGAAAAAGGTTGTAAAATTATAGGGATTACTGATAGCTTGATTTCACCAGCTTCTCAATATTCTGATACGACATTAATAGCAAGTAGTAATATGCAATCCTTTATAGATTCATTAGTAGCACCTATGAGTTTAATTAATGCATTTATAATTGCGTTAGGAACAGAGAAGAAAGGTGAAATAACTTCATATTTTGAAGATTTAGAGAAAATTTGGAAAAAACATAATGTATACGATAGTAATAATAACAATAATATTAAATAAAACTACCATTGAAATGGTAGTTTTATTTAATATTACATTAACAAAATTGATGTTATCATAAATGATAAACACTATATAATAATTTTCTGTTATAATAAATAATATATATCTATACATTGGAGGGATACAATTGAAAAGAATATATTTAGTAAGACATGGAGAATCAGAATGGAATCTTTTAAAGAAAATTCAAGGGCAGCAAGATATTTCTCTTACTGCTAATGGTATTAAACAAGCTAATTTAATAGGAAATAGGCTAATTAATGAAAAAATAGATAAAATATATTCTAGTGATTTAATTAGAGCATATAAAACTGCTGAAATCATAGGGAATAAACTAAACCTTGATGTAATCCAAATGGTAGAGTTTAGAGAAATTCATTTTGGAATTTGGGAGGGAATATCTAATGAAGAAATAGAAGAAAAACATAAGGATAACCAAATTTTATGGAGAAAAGAACCAGAAAAATTAGAGATAGAAGGAGCAGAAACATTAAAAGAACTACAAAAAAGAGCTTTGAGTGGAATAAACAAAATTATTGATAATGAAGAAAATGAAAATATTGATAATATTTTAATAGTTTCTCATAGTGCTACTTTAAAAGCTATCATATTAGGATTATTAGGCATTAATTTAACCAATTTTAAGAATTTGACTATAAATAATGTTAGTTTATCAATTATTGAAATTAGAGAATATAATAGAGTACTTAAACTTTTTAATGATACATGTCATATAAAGGAGAGACAATAAAATGCGAATAGCTGTTATAGGTGGAGGGCCTGCTGGAATGATAGCTGCGGGGTTTGCAGGTTCTAGAGGTAAAGATGTAACTTTAATTGAAAAGAATAAACGTTTAGGCAAAAAGTTATTTATAACTGGAAAAGGTAGATGCAATATTACAAATGCTTCTCCAATAGAGGATTTTTTCAATAATATAATAACTAATAGTCAATTCCTATACAGTGGATTTTATTCTTTTACCAATGAAGATATTATAAGATTATTAGAATCATATGGATTAAAAGTGAAGGTAGAAAGAGGAAATAGAGTTTTTCCTGCTTCTGATAAATCTAGTGATGTATTGAAAACCTTAAGTAAATTTTTATTAGATAACAATGTAAAAATTATTTTAAATAGGACAGTAATTGATATAGAAAAAGTTGTTGATGGATTCAATATTAAGTTTAAAGACAATAGTATAGAAAAATTTGATAAAATAATTATAGCTACTGGAGGCAAATCTTATCCAGCAACAGGTTCAACTGGTGATGGATACAATTTTGCAGCTAAACTTGGTCACCATATTGAAAAACTTAAGCCTTCTTTAGTTCCAATAGAAACAAAAGAAATATGGATAAAAAATGTGCAAGGGTTATCTCTTAAAAATGTTAAATTGATTAGTACAATAGAAAATGAAAATATCCATGAAGAATTTGGAGAAATGATTTTTACCCATTATGGTATTTCAGGACCTATTGTTTTATCCATGAGTAATATAATCAATAAACATATAAGAAAAAACATAAAATTATTTATTGACTTAAAGCCTGCATTATCTAAAGAAAAATTAGATAAAAGGATTTTAAGAGATTTTTTAAAATTTAATAATAAGCATTTGAAAAATGGTTTAGATGAATTACTGCCGCAAAAATTAATACCCATAGTTATAGATATTGCTTCTATTGATGGGAACAAGCCAATACATCAAATAACAAAAGAGGAAAGACAAAGTATCGTTGAAACCATTAAAAAACTACCTTTAACCTTTAAGGGGTTTAGGCCTTTAAAAGAAGCTATTGTGACTTCTGGAGGAGTATCTACAGGTGAAATAGATCCTTCCACTATGGAATCAAAGCTTATACCAAATTTATTTTTTTGTGGCGAAGTTCTCGATGTTGATGGGCTTACGGGAGGTTATAATTTACAGATCGCATATTCAACTGGATATTTAGCAGGAATAAATATTTAATATTCATAAGATATTAACCTTATAAAATTTTCATTAACTGTTAACAATATGCATAGAGTATTATAAATAATGGATTAGGAGGTTAATATGAAAACTATTTTCAAATATTTTGAAAAAACATTGATTTTATTATCAATTTTATCTCTTTTGCTATTGTTGGCAACTCAGTATTTAAGCTATAATGAGGATTCTAGTATATTGACAACCATTGGTGGTAAAGATGGTAGGAATTTTATTTTTTCTGATTCCTTAGAGACTAATGAGAAAGGAATAATAATACTTAAAAATATGAAACCAAAATATAAGGATATTGAAGTATTGGTGAATGGAGAATATATTAATGATTTTAAGGAAAATGATGAATTGAAAATTTATGTTTATAATAATGACATGGTTGAAATAGATGGTACAAAATACAAAAATCAGTTAATTTTCAAAATTGTTGGGGTCAGTAATAATATAGAAATGCCTAAGTTGGATACAATTATTACGACATCACAAAATATAGAAATATTAAGTAAAGTTCAATTAAAATAGCTTGTTTGATTATAGATTTTAATATATAATTATTAAAGGAAGTGGTAAAATTGAATATGATTTCAATTAGAGGGGCTATTACATTAGGAAAAAACAATAGTGACGAAATAATTAAAGCTACAAAGGAATTGTTGCTAGAGATAGAAAATAAAAATGATTTAAGCAAAGAGAATGTTATTAGTATATTATTTTCTTCTACTAAAGATTTAAATGCTGAATACCCTGCTAAGGCTGCT
>NZ_DATHXO010000109.1:0-3760 GCF_035459645.1 Schnuerera sp. | reverse complement strand
GTAAGATTAAGATTTTGTTATCTATATTGTTTATTATATTGGTTATTCTCCTAATAGGGAAATATTATAAAGATGGGCTTATGGCAGTTTCATCGGAAGAACCAAAAGATATAAGTATTGAAATACCTGAGGGTAGCAGTTCTAGTAAAATAGCCAGCATATTAAAAGAAGAAGGTTTAATTAAGAATGAATTTATATTTAAGGTAGCAGTTAAAAACAAAAATGCTGATGGTAATTTGAAGGCAGGAGCTTATACATTAAATACAGGTATGAATGTTAATAGTATAATCAATGAATTATCAAAAGGTGGTAAAGATAATAACGTTATAAAAATTACAATACCAGAAGGTTATGAAATACGACAAATGGCTGATAAATTGTCTGAAGAAGCAATAGTTGATAAAGAAATATTTTTAGAATTGACTTCTGATAAAAAGCATTTTCAAGATAAATATCCTATTTTGAAGGAATTGGCAGATGGTCAAAGCTTAGAAGGTTTTTTATACCCGTCAACTTATGAAATATATATTAATTCTTCTGAAGAAGAATTAATTAGTAAAATGTTATCTCAATTTGTTGATATATATGAAAAAGAAATTCAGCAAAACATGGGGAATCTTGATTTATCATTAAATGAAATAGTTACATTAGCTTCCATAATAGAAAGAGAAGGTAAACTAGATGAAGAAAGAGAACTAATATCTGCTGTTTTTCATAATAGATTAAAAGAAAATATGCTTTTACAATCTTGTGCAACTGTTCAATATGTTTTAGGTGAAAGAAAAGAAGTATTGTCGGAAAAGGATACACAGATAGAGTCGGATTTTAATACTTATATTTATCAAGGATTGCCTCCAGCGCCTATAGCATCACCAGGGAAAAAGTCATTAATTGCAGCTATAAATCCTGCTGAAGTAGATTATCTATATTTCAGAACTAAGGAAGATGGAACAGGAGCTCATACATTTTCTAGAACCTATGAAGAACATTTAAATGCAAATCCAAACAAATGAGATTTGATTTTAGAATTAATACGTGGTTATAACCACGTATTAATTTATGCCAAGGAGGTAGACTCAGATTGAACCATATAAATGAAGAATATATTGAAGAATATATCCGAACTATAATACCAGAGCATAAAGGATATTTAAAAGAAATGGAAGATTATGCAAGGGATAACCATATTCCAATTGTAGAAAGAGAAGTGGCTCAACTATTAAAAGTATTATTAAAAATATCAAAACCTAAAAATATATTAGAGATAGGAACTGCCATTGGATATTCGGCCCTTATAATGGGCGGTTCTACAGAAGAAGATTGTAATATTACCACTATTGAAAGAAGATTGGATATGGTAGAATTGGCAGAAGAAAATATAAAAAAAACAAAATATAAGAATAGAATTAAAATACTTTATGGTGAAGCTAATGAAATCCTTCCAACTTTAAAAGGAAAATTTGATTTTATATTTTTAGATGCTGCTAAAGGACAGTATCTAGATTTTTTCAATTATTGCATAGATTTACTTGAAAGCAAAGGAATAATAATGTCTGACAATGTTTTGTTCAGAGGAATGGTCGCTTCCGATAAACTGGTTATCAGAAGGAAGAAAACCATTGTTAAAAGATTGAGAGAATATTTAAAGTATATAAACCATTTGGAAGGCTATGAATCATCTATAATTCCAATTGGAGATGGAGTAGCTTTAACTTACAGAGAGGAGTGAAAAACTTGAAAAAACCAGAATTATTAGCACCAGCAGGTGATTTAGAAAAGTTAAAAATGAGCATAACCTATGGTGCTGATGCAGTATATTTAGGCGGAGAACAGTTTGGACTAAGAAAAGCTTCAAAAAACTTCAGTATAGATGAGATAAAAGAAGGAATAGAATTTGCTCACAATAGAGGAAAGAAAGTATATGTAACTATGAATATAGTACCCCATAACGATGATTTAGTAGGGCTTGAAGAGTATGTATTAGAATTGCATGAAGCAAAAGTTGATGGGGTTATAGTATCAGATCCTGGAATATTTTCTATAATAAAAAGAACTGTTCCAGATTTGCCCATACATTTGAGTACTCAAGCTAGTGTTACCAATTATGAAACTATAATGTTTTGGTATAATTTAGGCATTAGAAGGATTGTATTAGCAAGGGAATTATCATTTAAAGAAATTAAAGAAATCATCGAAAAAGTTCCAGAAGATTTAGAAATAGAAACCTTCGTCCATGGTGCCATGTGTATATCGTACTCCGGAAGATGCTTATTAAGCAACTATATGGCAGGTAGAGATGCTAACAGAGGAGACTGTGCTCATCCTTGCAGATGGAAGTATAATTTAGTCGAAGAAAAAAGACCTGGAGAATATTTTCCAATATTTGAAGATGAGAAAGGTACTTTTATATTTAATTCAAAAGATTTATGCATGATTGAATATATCCCTGAACTTATTCATGCTGGTATTAGAAGTTTTAAAATTGAAGGAAGAGTAAAGAGCTCTTATTATGTAGCAACAGTTATACGTTCATATAGAATGGCTATTGATGAATTTTTTAATGATCCAGAAAATTATAGATTTAAAAAGGAATGGATAGATGAAATTAAGAAGGCTAGCCATAGGGATTTTACCACTGGATTCTATTTTGACAAACCTAATGAAGAAGATCAAGTTTATACTTCAAGTTCATATATAAGGGGATACGATTATGTAGGTTTAGTCTTGGACTATGACGAAGAAAGCAATATAGCAACCATTGAACAAAGAAATAGAATTTTTGTTGGCGATGAGGTTGAAATATTTGGACCTGGAAAAGAATATTTTACTCAAACAATAAAAAATATGTGGGATGAAGAAGGTAAGGAGATTGATGTTGCTCCCCATCCTCAGCAGATATTTAAAATTAAGATGACAAAACCTGTAAAACCTTGGTTTATAATGAGAAGGAGTAGGGAGGATTGATTTGATGGATAAAAGGTTACTTATTGGCATTGCTGGCGGCACTGGTTCTGGAAAAAGTACAGTCTCTAGGGAAATATTAAAATCGATTCATAGAAAGAATGTAGTTATAATCGAGCAGGATTCATATTATAAAAATCAAAACCATTTGTCCTTTGATAAAAGGGTTAAAACTAATTACGATCACCCTTTTGCTTTTGATAACAATCTTTTATTAGCGCATCTAAAGGATTTGTTAAATAACAAGCCAATTGAAAAGCCTATATATGATTTTGAACGACATACAAGGAAAAAAGAAACAATAACCGTTTACCCAAAAGAGATAATTATATTAGAAGGAATATTGATTTTAAACAACGATGATATTAGGAATCTTTGTGATATAAAAATATTCGTAGATACAGATTCTGATGTAAGGGTTATAAGAAGAATCCAAAGAGACATAAAAGATAGAGGTAGAACTTTAGATTCGGTTATCCATCAATATATGAATACAGTTAGACCTGCTCATCTTCAATTTGTTGAACCTACCAAAAAGTATGCAGATATAATAATCCCAGAAGGAGGATTTAATAAAGTAGCAATTGATATAATAGTTACAAAAATTAATTCTATATTGAATAAATAAATATTATATAACCCTAATCAATTGGTAATACTATTATTAGCAATTGATTGGGGGATTTTTATGAAAAGATTTCAAAAAAATATAATACATAATAGAATATTGAAATATGTTTTTATTTCTACTTGGATTTTTATTCTTTTGATTGGACGATTAATATGGTTTCAAATTATA
>NZ_DATHXO010000108.1:0-1861 GCF_035459645.1 Schnuerera sp. | reverse complement strand
ATTATCCTTTAGCCATTCCATATAGGTTGGAAAACCTGGTATTCCCATTTTAAATAGTTGAATTTCACTGCCTGCTAATTGATTTTCCGCTTGGATAAAATACCTTCCATCAGTCCATAATATAGCCTCATCTTCTGTTACCACAACAGTCCCTGCAGAACCAGTAAATCCAGAAATCCAAACTCTAGTCTTATAATAATCTGCTAAATATTCCGATTGGTGTGGATCAGAGGTTGGAATTATGTAAGCATTAACTCCTTTTTTTTTCATCAAATTTCTCAAATTTTTAATTTTTTCATTTACTTTCAAAATACTTACCTCCTTTTAAATTATTATATCCTTTATGTTCCTTTTTCTGCAACCTTCATTAATATACTTGCAAGAAGTATTCCAAACAACCCTGCAACTAGTTTTGCTATAATAAATGGTGTAACAGCTTTGTGAGATATACCAGATACAAAACCAAGTTGTCCCCCAAAAACGAATGCTCCACTAACTGCAAAGGCTGCGTTTATTACCTTTCCTTTGTTATCCATTTTATCATAAATTGCTAACATAGGCACACAGTTTGCAAGAGAAGATAATATTCCCAATATAGCAAATTGGTTAATCCCTATTTTCTTCGATATATTGTTCAGTTTATTATTAAACTTTTCATGAATTATATAAAAGAGTGGATATGCTCCAGAAAGGATAACTCCAACCTTACCAACTATTACTATGCCTTCTTCAAAAGGTGCCATATTGGGAATTATTTTTATTCCTAATATAAGATCTATTATACTAAATAATAAACCTATAAAACTAATAACCATAATGCCTTTACCTAATAAATTGAATATTTTCATAGTTATTTCTTGAAATTTAAATAACCCAATTACAATTAACATAGACAAAATAATTACAGGTATTAAGTTTATCCAAATTTCTCTAATGGAAATATTCATTATTAACCCACTTATTACCATACCTATTGGAATTGTTACAATCCCTGCAAGAATTCCTTTAGTAAAGAAGGGAAAGTCTTCTTTAGAAACTAAATTTAAAGATATAGGTATTGTGAAGGAAATAGTTGCCCCCATCATAGAGGCTAGTATCAACCCAGTGTATTCAGCCATCTCTTGACTCTTTGCAATCTCTATACTAGTTGAATATCCTCCCATATCAGTAGCCAATATACTAGAAATAAATACAGAAGGATCTGCCCCTGTTAATTTGGATAACGGAAACAGGATCGGAGTCACTAATTGAGAAATAACTGGAGATAAACTAATAATTCCAATCATAGTAAGAGCCAAAGAACCCATACTTTTAAAACCTTCTTCAAATCTTTTTCCTAATCCATTACGATTATCTAATAGTCTATCTATCCCGCCTATAATAGAAAATAAAACCATGATGAATAATACGATATTGCTCATTTCCCACCTCTCATTATATTGTTATTGGTTCTATTATATTATATATTTGGTGAAATAGGAATAGAGAGCTGTTTCTTGTCATTTCAAATTTATCCAAGAAAAAAGGATTTATTCTTTCATACACTAACAATTATTCCTCTAGCAAATCCATATCTATCTATTATAATCCCAAGCCTATCTCCTATTTTAAAATCTTCAAAATCTATATTCATCTTTTTCTTGTTTCTTTGAATAATAAATACTGCATCTTCTCTAACTTTTAATATAGGACTAATTTTTATACTATCGTCATCCATATATTGTTCTATTATTATCTCATTTCTTTCATAGTCTAATTTTTGTATGAATCCATAAACAAATATTTCTCCTTCTGAATAGTCTATTTCTGGAATATCAATATAGCTTTTATCCATTTCATCATAGGTAAATCCAACAGTATA
>NZ_DATHXO010000107.1:0-2251 GCF_035459645.1 Schnuerera sp. | reverse complement strand
ATATTTATTGATATAGTCCTTTAGTTCAAAGTAATCAGCCGCAGTTGAGTAAAATCTAAGCTTTCCTTTCTGATTTCTATAAAGGTATCCTCTATCTATCAGTGTGTTTATAAATCTATTTTGAGGAACTCCTAACTCCTTTGCAGTATCCCTAAGGCAAGTACAGTCTCCCAGGGAAATAAATCTGTCAAAGAACTCTCCTTTAGGAATAAGACCTTCTAATTCTTCTGTCCTAGCTTCTATTTGTCTTAAGGCTACAAGATAACCCCTTGCCAAAAGCTCTTGATCATTCATTTCCTCCTGTCCTGAAAAATATCCACCATGCTTTCTAATTGAAGGTAGAACTTCACTTGTTACCCAGTTTTTAAATCTTATGGCATTTTCAAGTTTACTTCCAAAGATGAGTGCATACATTCCAGACTCATTTACCACTAGCAAATTCCTACCTTGACCTGATACGGTAAAACACCGTTTCAGCTTATCTCCCTCATGAACATGGCTTGCAATAGCATCACTTGGTCTTTTGTATCCTAAAGCTTGGGCTATATCCATTCCAACAAACCATGGCTCATTATCAATTAACATTGTCCTAACCTGTCCAAACTCTGAGTTTCTAAATATTTGTATTTTATTCATTTCATTCACCCCACCTTTATCCTAAAAGTAAATCTCTAGTTTCTCTTAACTTCTTTTTTCCTAACTCAGTTCTTATGTCTTTTCCTGCAATCTTAACAGGAATACACATCTCTCTAATCCTTGAATAAATCCTCTCTTTATCAATGTCATTACTTCCATTCATAATCACACCAAGGGGAATATTCGTTGAAATAATAGTTGGTTTCTTTGATTCATATCTAGTGTTTATAATCTGATAAACCATTTCATTTACATATTCTGTATTTCTTTCAATCCCAAAATCATCGAGAATAAGAAGGGATACGCTAGATAACCTTCTGTAGTAGTCATTTTTATCAATATCAAAACCACGCTTTTCAATATCATTTATAATTTGAGGAATATTTCTCATCTTAACTCTTATTTGATATTCCTCTATAATCTTATTTGCTATACAAGCTGCTAGGTAAGTCTTTCCAGTTCCTACATTCCCATGAAATATAAGACCATTATTATCCTTTGATAGTTCTTTAAAGTTCTTAACAAAATTCTTTGCTATAATAACTTCCTGTCTATCAGGTTCTATTAGCTTATCAAAAGTGCAATTTATAAGATTTCTGCTTGTTATAAAGCACTCTTCTTTAAGCCTTCTAATATGGTCTGCCTCTTCCTTTGCCTTTCTAATGCCTTCTTCTTTTCTATCACATTTACACTGCCTAGAAAATATAATATTTTTACTTCCCAGACAATTTAGAGGATCTGAATCTATCCTCTCTCCGCATTCCCTACAGTAAACATGACCACCTTTCTCAATTGCCTTATTTACACTAAGAAAATTCTACTCCCTTAATTTTAATTGTTTTTATTTTATCTTCCATATTCTATACCTCTCTTAATTATTTAAATTCCACTCACTTTCATAGTCTGAAGGATCACCTGTATAGGCTTTTTCACTTTTAAGCTTTCCTTCTTTCTTATCCTTTAAGTACCAGCTCATAATAGTTGAGGCATGGTCTTTATATGTCTTCCCTGTACTTTGCATATAGGCTGATAATCTTTCTATATAATCATTTATGTTGGGGATCTTTTCTTCTAGTAATCTTTCTTCTTCATCAGATAAAATTACATTTAGGAAGCTTCCTTTTTTGGTTTCTTTACTAAAATCAATATAACTCTTATCAATCTTATTATTCTCTATATAGTTAGGTTGCAATTTTTGAAAGTTTAGACTTTCAGTTTTTGATATTCTTGATTTCTCAAATTTGACATTCTTGGCTTTTACTTTTTGTAAGTCTTGATTTTCATTTCTTGTAAGTTTAGAATTACCATTCCTAAAAATACTAATGAAGTTTTTAACATATATTTTAGTCGGTTTACCTTGTCCTTGTCTTTTCTTTTCTATAAGACCAATTTCTTCAAGCTCCTTAATAAGCTTTACTGCTGTCCCCATACTACAAGCTAATTGTTGGGTTGTATCTTCAACAGTAAAATAGATATATACTCTTCTACTTTCATCTATCCAGTTGTTCTTATAAGACAAAGCACTTCTTGATAAATACATTGAATAAACCCACAGGTCCACCTCGAAGCCGGGATCGTGCAGGCAGAGGTCAGCAGTCTGCTGCTCGACCACGAG
>NZ_DATHXO010000106.1:0-2406 GCF_035459645.1 Schnuerera sp. | reverse complement strand
AATAATCTAGAATTATATTATGGTGATTTTCATGCTCTAAAGAATATTAATATGAATATTAATAAAAATAAAATAACAGCCCTTATAGGACCATCCGGCTGTGGCAAATCTACTCTATTAAAGAGTTTGAACCGTATGAATGATTTAGTTGAAGAATGTAAGATTAAAGGCGAAATTTTTCTTGATGAAGAAGATATATATGCAGAAAGTTTTGATGTAAATCTACTAAGAAAAAGAGTGGGTATGGTATTTCAAAAACCTAATCCTTTTCCAATGAGTATATATGATAATATTGCCTATGGCCCAAGAACACATGGAATTAAAAACAAAACAAAATTAGATGAGATCGTTGAAACTAGTTTAAAATCTGCAGCTATTTGGAATGAAGTAAAAGATGTCCTTAAAAAAAATGCTTTAAGATTATCTGGCGGCCAACAGCAAAGAATTTGTATAGCAAGAGCTTTAGCTGTTGAACCAGAAGTATTGTTAATGGATGAACCTACATCTGCCCTTGATCCTATATCTACAGCAAAAATTGAAGAGCTCATCCAAGAGTTAAAAAAAGAATATACTATAATAATAGTAACCCATAATATGCAACAAGCAACTAGAGTCTCTGATAAAACCGCTTTTCTTTTAAATGGTGAATTAATAGAATTTGGTAAGACTGTTGAGCTATTTTCTATACCAAAAGATAAACGTACAGAAGATTATATAACAGGTAGATTTGGGTAATAAATAGGAAAGGATGATATAGATGATTAGAAGTAGATTCGATAAAGAATTAGATTTGCTTAATAATGAGTTAATCGAAATGGGTAATTTAATTGAAAGCGCTATAAAAACAGCTGTAACCGCTCTTGTAGAACAAGATGCAGATTTAGCAAAAAGAATAGTTGAAAATGACAACGAAGTAGATGCTATGGAAAAAACCATCGAGCAAAGATGTCTTAAATTATTGTTACAACAGCAACCTGTTGCTGGAGATTTAAGGTTTATCTCTTCTGCTTTAAAAATGATAACTGATATGGAGAGAATAGGTGATCAGGCAGCAGATATTTCAGAGATAACTATCAGGCTTGAAAATGAAGTATATTTAAAAGAGCTTATTCATATACCCCAAATGGCTGAAACTACAATTAAAATGGTTAAAAATAGTATAGATTCCTTCGTTAGAAGAGATATAAAACTTGTCAAAGAAGTTATTCTATGGGATGATGAAGTTGATGAATTATTTGATATAATTAAAGATGAATTAATAGATATAGTAAGAGAAGATCTTGATTCTAAAGAGCAAGTTATCGATCTATTGATGATTGCAAAGTATTTTGAAAGGATTGGTGACCATGCTCAAAATATTGCAGAATGGGTTTATTTTGCAATAAAGGGAGAGCACTATACATGGTAGGAGTTGATTAAATGTCTCTAATATATTGTATAGAAGACGATGAAAGTATTAGGGAGTTAGTGGTTTATGCTCTTAATAATAATGGTTTTGAAGCTGTAGGTTTTGAAAATGGTGATACTTTGTTTGATAGTCCTATTCCCGACTTAATAATTTTAGATATTATGCTTCCCGGTGAGGATGGATATACAATTTTAAAAAAGCTAAGATCTAATTTTAGAACTTCAGATATTCCCATAATCATGCTTACAGCTAAAACTAGTGAATTTGATAAGGTTAAATCTCTAGATATGGGTGCAGATGATTATATTGAAAAACCCTTTGGTATCATGGAATTAATCTCCAGAGTTAAGGCAGTTTTACGCCGTAGTAATAAAAAAAGTACAACTACAAAATTAATCTTTAAAGAAATATCTATGGATTATGAAAAATATAGGGTTTCAGTAGATGACAAAGAAATAACATTAACCCATAAAGAATTTGAATTACTATATTATTTAATGAAAAATCAAGAAATAGTATTATCTAGAAATCAAATAATGAATAAAGTATGGGACTTTGATTTTGAGGGGGAAACACGAACCATAGATGTGCATATTAGAACATTGAGACTTAAACTTGGAAAAGCAGGAAAATATATTCAAACCATTAGAAATGTTGGTTATAAATTGGGGGATTAATTATGGAAAAAAGAATTTATTTTAACCTAGCCTTAGTTGCAACGATTACTGCAATTATAACTGCAAGTATTGTAGCTTTTTTGTTCTACGATATATATAGTTCAAATGTTACTCAGGGGTATATAGATTTAACCTCAAGATTTTTATCTATACTTCCCGTTACAGTTGGAATTTTAGTATTTATTCTTATTTCCCTCTATCTAGTTGCCAATATTCGATTCGCAACGACAGGATAACTGCCCCATGCCGACGAGACACCCCACCCTTCCCGACCCTCGCGCGTGGCGGCTCGCCCTGGTGCTGATCATGGCGGTGCTGCTG
>NZ_DATHXO010000105.1:0-1565 GCF_035459645.1 Schnuerera sp. | reverse complement strand
ATAGAATTCTCGAATACCAATAATTGATAGTATAAATATAAAATAGGACATTAAGGAACCGCCCTTTGATACAATAAAAAAAGTCAATAATACTATTCCTATTCCACTTATTGTCCTAATTAATAATCCTTTCACCTAAATTCCTCCAAACCTTCTGTTTCTTTTTTGATAATCGATAATAGCTTTATATAAATGCTCTTCCTTAAAATCCGGCCAATAAATATCTGAAAACCAAAACTCAGTATAAGCTATTTGATATAACATAAAATTACTTAATCTAAGCTCACCACTAGGCCTAATTAAAAGATCCGGATCTGGCAAGTTATGTGTGTACAAATAGTTTTCAAAGATTTCAATGCTTATTTGGTCTTCTTTTAGTTTACCCATTTTTACATCTTCTAAAAGGTTCTTTATTCCTCTAATTATTTCATCTCTACCTCCATAGTTTAAACCAATATTTAAAATCATCTTTGAATTATTCTTAGTCTTTTCAATAGCTCTTTTAACTTCTTCTCTAGCTGTTTTAGGGAGCATACTTACATCACCCATGGTTTGAATTCTTATATTATTTTTATGGATCCTATTCAGTTCGATTCTAATATACTGGACTAACAATTTCATTAAACCTTCTATCTCTTCTTTTGGGCGTTTCCAATTTTCAGTGGAAAAAGCATAAAGTGATAGGTACTTTATATTTAGTTTTTCTGCAATCTCTACTATTTCGATAACTCTTTTCATACCTTCTTGATGTCCAGCAGTTCTAGGCAAAAAACGCTTCTTAGCCCATCTACCATTACCATCCATTATAATGGCTACATGTTTGGGAACTCTAGTTAAATCTATTTTGTTTTTTAAATCTAATATACTGTCCTTGGCCACAAGAATTCCTCCCATCATTAAAAACCCCTTCTATTTTAGAAGGGGAATCTTTAAATTTCTAATAATTCTTCCTCTTTTTTGTTAGTAATATTATCAATTTCATCAATGTATTTATCAGTGAGTTTTTGAGTTTCGTTTTCAGCTGCTTTTCTATCATCTTCGCTTAAAGATTTATCCTTTTCCATCTTTTTAATGTTGTCATTGGCTTCTCTTCGAATATTCCTAATAGAAATCTTTGCATCTTCAGCACTTTTTCTTACTACTTTTACTAATTCTTTTCTCCGTTCCTCGGTAAGTAAGGGTATTGGCAATCTAATAAGTTTGCCGTCGTTAGATGGATTTAGCCCAAGATCGGATTTTAATATTTCTTTTTCTATAATTGGAATTAAGTTAACATCCCAAGGTTGAATTACTAGTAATCTTGGTTCAGGTGCGGATACGCTCGCTACTTGTTTTAGAGGGGTATCCGTACCATAATAATCGATAGAAATTTGATCCAGTAGCGCAGGATTAGCTCTACCTGCCCTAACGCTTTTTAAATCTTCTTTGTACACCTCTACAGTTTTTTTCATCCTTTTTTCTGATTCTTTATGAACGTCCAAATACATAATTACTCCTCCTTTACATGAGTACCTATTTTTTTACCTAATGCCACATCTATAATATTATTTGGTTTGTCTATACCA
>NZ_DATHXO010000104.1:0-2154 GCF_035459645.1 Schnuerera sp. | reverse complement strand
TAGATTCTATAGTTAATCCAGTTACTTTAGTAATTTTACCAGTATATTTAATAAACCTTTTTTCATTTACCATTTTTATGTATTTTTTTAAATTTATGTTCTCTTCCATTAATATCACTCATTACTTAAAATTGAATTTAATAAATATTTTACTTCTTCCAATTGATCATTAATACTAACATCCACGCTACCTTTAGAAGTTTCCAATATACAATCTCCCTTTTTCATATCCATATTCATCCTAATATCTAATTCATCTATTAAACTAGCTTTTGATAAAATAATATCTTTAGATTTATTAACCATATCATAATCTTCTTCAGATACAATAATAGTTAATTTGTCAGATATCTCTAAATTATCAATCCCATTAAGAACTAAAGAAACTATAACTTCTTCATCTGCATCTACTTTTTTATACAGGACCTTTTCATAAATGGCTATTACAAGTTGGATTAAATCTTGTTCCAAATCTTTCAGTATAGTATTGTTTTTTTCTATATAGCTATTTTTTATCTCTAAAGCTTCCCTTATTAAGTTTTCTGAATCTTTTTCTCCTTCTCCATAACCTATTTCATAGCCATCTTTATATCCTTCATCTTTACCAACTTTAAAACCCTTATTATAACCTTCTGATTCCGACTTAGTAAATATATCTTGTGCTCTTTCATAGGCTTGATTCAATATCTCATCATGCTCATCATGGGCATTTTCAATTATCTTTTCTGCTTCTAGCTGGGCTTCTTCAATTATCTCGTTATATCGTTCTTTAGCTTCTTCTAATAGTTCTTTCTTTAAAGTTATATTTTCTAAATCTTTTTCATCATTGGATATAATATTTCTCTCTATAACCCTAAAAGATTTAATTATATTAGACAATAATTTCATCTCCTCCTCTAGGAGTTATTATTTCTCCATCTTCTTCAAGCTTTCTAATTATATTAACTATGCTTTGCTGAGCTTCCTCTATGTCACGTATACGAACTGGTCCCATAAATTCGATATCTTCTTTTATCATTTCCACTAATCTCTTACTCATATTTGAAAAAATAACTTCTTTGACTTCTTCGCTAGCACCTTTTAGAGCAACAGCCCACTGAGCATTATCAATTTCTCTAATAACTCTTTGAATACTTCTATTATCAAGTGATACAATATCTTCAAATACAAACATTCTTTTCCTGATTTCTTCACTTAATTCAGCATCCATCATATCTAATTCTTCCATAATAAACTTCTCAGTACCTCTATCTACTGTATTTAATATATCAACTACAGATTGAACACCACCAGTAGATGTAAAGTCTTGAGATAGCATACCAGAGAATTTTGTTTCTAATACTTTTTCAATCTCTTTAATAACCTCTGGGGATGTTCTGTCCATAGTTGCTATCCTCATGGTTACTTCACCTTGCTTCTCTGGAGTCAGACTAGCAAGAATTTGAGCAGACTGAAGAGGTTCTAAATAAGATAAAATTAACGCTATAGTTTGAGGATGCTCATTTTGTACATAATTTAATAACTGATTTGGATCAGCTTTTCTAATAAATTCAAAAGGTCTTACATGTAATGAGGATGTTAGTTTACTGATAATATCCACTGCTTTATCAGAGCCTAGGGCTCTTTCAAGCACTTCTTTAGCATAATTAATTCCACCTTCAGATATATATTCTTGTGCCAAAGCAATTTGATAGAAATCCTCAATCACTTGTTGTTTCTCTTCAGATGAAACCATACGCATATTAGCTATTTGCAAAGTTAACTCTTCTATCTCATCTTCATTTAAATGTTTAAATATTTCTGCAGACTTTTCTGGTCCTAAGGCAATCAATAATATTGCTGCCTTTTCCTTTCCATTAAATTGTCTTTTAATCATATTGACTCGCTCCTATTCATTCAACCAAGTTCTCAACAATTGAGCAACTGCCTCAGGTTTTTTATCAACAAATCTATCAATTTGAGCCTTTATCTTAGATTTTTCAGTCTCAAATTCTAAATCTTCTACATCATCCCTTATAGATCTTACATCTTCAATTTGACTTTCTAGTTCTTCTAGTTCTTCTAGTTCTCTTGTTTTTCTTCTTCTATAAACGATGTAGCCAGTCACAGAAGATACAGCTATTAAAGCTAATAATATAGCTAGCCAATTTAGAG
>NZ_DATHXO010000103.1:0-1835 GCF_035459645.1 Schnuerera sp. | reverse complement strand
GATGTAGATATAACTACGGGTGATTCTGGGGTTCACGATTTATCTAGACACCTAGCTATTAAATTAGGTCCTTATGCTGATTATGTTGAAATGCCCGATGGCCACTCATCTATTCATCTTGAAGATATTAAATTAGATTTTTCTAGTAATTTTAAAATTCCTGGCATTGTAAATATACTTCGCCGAGCTGGAATTAATAACCCTACTGAAATGCAAAAAGAGCTTTATTCTCGAGATTTTACATGCAATACCGCCTTAATGACAATGGATTTAAAAACTATTTTAGATCCTACAGGTTTGGCTATTGAAGATATTAAAAATAAAATCATAAGAACTTGTTTATCGCCTGAAATAACTTTAGGATATGATAATAAAAGAATAATTAGAATAGTATATTTATCTGCTAAACTTGGTTTTGAAATTTCAGATGATATTGTTGAATGGGTTAGGGAAAATGGAGAGTTAGTTAATAATTCTAGCAGAGAATATTTAACAAAAAAAATAAATAAAGCAATGGAATTAGATACTCAAAAGACTGTAGAAATAATCGAGCTACTAAAATTATGGGATCACTTACCACCGGTACCAGAACTAGCTCCATATATGATTAAAGGAGTAGTATGAGTCGCTTAGGAGAAGCTTTAGAAAATTACCAAGGTAATCTAACTGTAGTTGAGTTAGCGCGTCAAGCTGATGGTAAGGGGTATAAACAGAGTGGCGTAGAAAAGAAAGTTCCACAGGGTTTACACAGAGTAGATCTAGATGTTAGACCTATTGGTGATAACGACGTTATTTTTAAAAACTACGATTATGGTGAATACATGCCTAAAAAAAAGAAAAAAGAAACTTCTACCCATGTTCAAACTAGACCTTACCCAAATCCTATATTTGAAAATTATGATTATGGTGGCTCAGAAGAGGGAAGCGAGATAAGTCCGGGACGGGGTCTTTATCATGGTAAAATGGATAAATATAAAAGCGTCGCAGATTTTCTAGAAAAGAAAAGAAAAGCAAGAAAAAAAAGAAAACAAGCTATGAAAGAATTATTTAATTTTATCGTTTTAGGTTATGAAAAAGAATAAAACATTATTAAAATTAGCAGTTATCAGATCTGATGGAGAAGCTCCTTGTCCTTTTGGTTTGGATATACCAGAGGCGTGTCAAACTGTAGGAAAAGCTATTTATCAAATGGCGCCTTTAGAAGCTTTTCCGGAAGCATCTTCAGAAGAATTGGATACAATTTCTAATAACAATCAAGAATTATTTTTGTGGACAGCTTCAGGAGAAAAATGTCCTTTTGCTAGAGAGGTTTTTAGCACTAGTGTTCAATGTAGTTTTCATCTTGATTTACAAACACATCCTCCAGTCGGATCTCCTTATTACTATAAGCATTTTTCTGGAACAACTAGTTTAGATGGCGCTTTTAGTTTTCCAATGGGTTATTATGCTGATACCTCTATTGATAGAGGTATGTATTATGGAGATTTTTCTTTTGAAAGCATGGGAGAAGATAATGACGACCAAAAAAAATAAATCACCTTGGAGGTTGTATATGTCAGGGGAACCTGGTGACGAAGGATATTATCTCCACTCTTTAAGTAAGAAAAAACAATGGTTTGGACCTTTTAAAAGCAAAAATATTGCTGAATTTTTCAATTTAATATCTTTTGCAGATCCTAAATCTCCAACTTTAATGGAAGATTTGCAAAAAAATATTAAAAAAAGAAAAAGAGTCAAAGATCCTCAACATCCAAGTCAATTATTTGCATCTCATTCTAAATTTGGTATCTGGTGGAGAAGAGTTTTTGATTGCCCATTAACCTTAGATATACTAA
>NZ_DATHXO010000102.1:0-15746 GCF_035459645.1 Schnuerera sp. | reverse complement strand
TCAATTGTCCATTGTCCACTGCTAAACGCTCCCCTCTCTACAATCCTAGTTCTTCTAAATATTTATTTATCTCTTTATCTATCTCTTCTATTTCCCCATCTATTTCATTAAGTCTTGTCTTAACTTTATCTATATCTACTCTTGGTTCTGGTTCGAAGGTATCTACATATCTTGGGATATTAAGGTTGTAGTCATTTTCTTCTATTTCTTCTAATGTAGCATTATGGGAATACTTTTCTATTTCCTTTCTATTGGCATAAGTGTCTATTATTCTATCAATATCTTCTGCTCTGAGCATGTTCTTGTTTCCAACTTTTTCAAATCCTTTAGATGCGTCTATAAATAGTACAGAATCATCTTTAACCCTGCATTTTTTATAAACCAATATACAAGTTGGTATTCCTGTTCCATAAAATAAATTTTCTGGTAGGCCTATTACTGCATCTAGATAGTTTTTATCTTTTATAAGATATTTTCTTATAGTTTCTTCTGCTCCACCTCTGAATAATACCCCATGAGGTAATACTACTGCCATAGTTCCATTGTCCGCTAAGTGGTGGATCATATGTTGAACAAATACATAGTCTGCACGACTCTTTGGTGCTAATTTCCCATAGCCTGAAAACCTTTCATCTTGTTCAAATTTCTTATCACTACTCCATTTTGAGGAATAGGGCGGGTTAGCTACTACTGCTTCAAATGTCATTTCCATATGTTGTGGTTCTTCTATTGTATCTGCATTTTGTATATCAAATCTTGAATAATGTACTTCATGAAGTAGCATATTCATACGAGCTAAGTTATATGTTGTAGAGTTTAGTTCTTGTCCATAAAACTTTCCTACTTTGGCTTCTTTATTCACTCTTAAAAGAAGGGAGCCAGAACCGCAAGTTGGGTCGTATACATCTGTTATCTCGTCTTTATCTAATGTTACAATTTTAGCTAATACTTTACTTACTTCCTGGGGAGTGTAGAATTCTCCAGCCTTTTGACCTGCATTGGCGGCGAATTTTCCTATTAGATATTCATAGGTATCTCCTAGTATATCTATTTCCGTATCATCCTGTGTAAAGGAGATTTCATTTACAAGGACTAAGATTTTTGCCATTAGATTAGTTCTTGCTTTAACTGTCTTTCCTAGTTTTGTAGAAGATAGGTCCATATCATCAAATAGATTTTCAAAAGTTTCTTGGGATTCCTGACCTAATGTGGATTCTTGAATATTGTTTATAGCTTCAAGCAAATATTCCACATCAAACTTTCCGCTTTCTCCTTTTTCAATCTCTTCTATCATGGTGGAGAATAGGTATTTTGGTTCTATCATATATCCTCTTTGGGTTATTAATGCATTGGTAAGGGGTTTTCTTATGTCTTCTATTTCCCAAGCTTCTTTATATAACATATTGTCATTTTTAAGTATATAATTTGCTCTTTGTTCTACTTTTTCAGATAAATATCTATAAAATATTATTCCTAATATATAATCCTTGAATTCATTGGCATTCATATTTCCCCTAAGTTCATTGGCCATATTCCATAATCTTTTATAAAGCTCTTGTTGGTGTAATTTTTCCTCAACCATTTCTCATTTCCTCCTCATTTATTGTTATAAGTGATTTCTCTATTAGAGTTTGTCTTTCTATAAAAAGTTCTTTTCTCTTTCTATTTAAATTATTTATCTTGCCAAGTTTTTGTTGAAACTCTAGTCTTGGCAGTTTTATACTCATCTTTCTAAATTCGTTTATTGATATACTTAGTACTGTAGAGCCTTGTTTTAGCTTATGAATCTCTCTTCTAAAGCTTTCACTTTGGTCCATATACCAAGCTAAATAATCAGAGTTTACATTTTCATCTTTAATCTTTACTATTACATAATTTGAAGGTACTATCTTCCCCAAGTCTTCCTTAGTAGCTTTTTTAGCATTATAAGATGTAATATTAAAAAGTATCATATCTTTCTCTATTACTGGTATATTTTGATTTACCTTTTTTACATCTTTAGGAACTTTAACTTTGGATTCTGTTTCAAAGGAATATACTATTTTATCTTCTACTTCCATATTATCTTCTATTCTTATTCTACTTAAAGTTATTCCCTGGGTTATATCTGCTATGTCCTCTAGCCTCATCTTCTACCTCCCTTATTTATATTCTTCGGCCACTTCTCTAATAAAGGTTTCTAGTTCTTTGGATTTCTTTATGTTTTCCACAAATGAATAATTAGCTTCTGTGAGAGTGTCGCTTACTTCCTCCCTATCTATAATTCCACTAAATTCATATTCTTGAACTAAGCTTTCCACTTGTTCTTTAGGAAGTCTATTTCCTATGGCAAAATCTCCTATTACCCTGTCTTTTCTCTCCTGTTCAAATTTAGTAAATTCATTTTCTATAGAATCTTCCTTATTAAGCTTCGGCACTACTCTATCTAAGAATTCCTTTATCAATTCTACTTTATTTCTGAGCTCTTCACTGTCTGCTCTTTCTAATTCCTTTACAATATATTTAATATCTTCTTCTCTCTGCTTTTCATCTTCTAAATCTATCTTTTCAATTAAATTCATAATATAATCTACATTAATCTTATCCCTATGCATTATTTCAAGGGCAAAATCTATATCATCTAATATGGATACTTTCTCTGTTTTGTTTCTATCATGATTTTCTTTTATTAATAAATACTTACTTCTATAATCTTGATATTCTTGGATATCCAATCCTATGCTTTCTTCTGTAAACTCAAATTCTTTAAAGTTTTCCATTCTAACAAGGGTTTTGGTTAAATCCCTAAAGGCTAGTACAAATTCTTTTTGCTTTTCTTCACTTTCCATATTATCAATTTCATCTGGATTTGGTGATATTTTTGTAACAGCTTCCACTTGCTGCCTAAATATAGCTAGATATTCTTCATAGGATTTTGCAAGTACCGAGTCTATATCATCGGTTTTAGAAAATATTCTTAAAGCTTCGTCAGTTGCTTCCTTTAAGTTTCTAAAACATATTATATTTCCGTAGGGCTTTTTCTCTGAATCTAGTCTATTAGTTCTGGAATAAGCTTGAATTAAGTTGTGATATTTTAAATTCTTATCTACATAGAGAGTATTTAATTTTTTAGAGTCAAATCCTGTTAAAAACATATTTACAACTAAAAGTATATCTATCTTACACTCTCTTATCTTTTTATCTACATCGGCTCTATAGGCATCATAGGTATCTGTTGAAAAGTTTGTATTAAACATTTCATTATAATCTTTAATCATTCTTTCCATACTATCTCTACCATGTACCTTTCCGCCGGATAAGTCTGGATTTGCTTCGTAGGTAAATATACTTGCTATTTTAAGGTCATGATCTATCTCTTTAAATTTATCGTAATATAGAGTTAAGGAAGGAATCCCATCCGTTGCAAATATGGCGTTATATCCTTTATTTCTAGATCTTTGGTCATGGAAATTTATTATATGGTTTGTGATTAAATCTATTCTTTCATCATCTTGCCAAACCTCTTGGGTATCTATGGCTTGAACTTTTTCTGCAGCTATTTCATTTAAATCTGCATTTAAAGTATTGATATAGGTTACTGAAAATCCTAGAACGTTCCCATCATGAATTGCATCTTTTATGAGATAGTGGTGTAAGCATTTATCAAATAAATCTGCTGTAGTCCTATCGTCTTCTGATTTATTTTCTGGAAGTCTTGGAGTCCCAGTAAATCCAAAGTATTGACTATTTCTAAAATGCTCCTTAATCTGATTGTGCATTTTTCCAAATTGAGATCTATGACATTCATCTATTATGAATATTACTTTTTTATCTCTATAGGGCTCCATTATATCTTTATATCTAGGGTTTTTGATAGCATTGCTCATCTTTTGAATCGTAGTAACGATGATTGGATTTAAAATATCCTTTATTTGTCCCACCAAGTTTTCTGTGCTATCTGTTCTATCGACTGAACCGGGTTGGAATTCATTAAATTCTTTTTCCGTTTGATGGTCTAGATCTTGCCTATCTACTAAGAAAAACACCTTATCTATCCCTTCTTCATTGGCAAGGATTTGGCTTGCTTTAAAGGATGTTAGAGTTTTTCCAGAGCCTGTTGTATGCCAGATATAACCATTGTTATTAGTTTCTAATGCTCTTTTGACTATCTCCTCTACTGCGTATACTTGGTAGGGTCTTAGTACTAATAATTGTTTTTCTGTTTTCTTTAAAACCATATATCTAGCAATCATCTTTGAAATGTGACATTTATCTAAAAATGTATTAGCAAAGGCTTTTAAATTAGTAATTCTTTCATTTTCTTTATCTGTCCAAAAGAAAGTATACTTATAATTTAATTCCCCATCGGAGTTTGCAAAATATTTTGTATCTACTCCATTGGATACTACAAATATTTGAATATACCTAAAAAGTCCTGTATATGAATGAACTTTATATCTACAAATTTGGTTAAAGGCTTCTTTCATATCTAGCCCTCTTCTTTTCAGTTCTATTTGAACTAGTGGAAGTCCATTTATAAGAAGGGTTACATCGTATCTATTTTCATACCTACCTCTAACGGTTATTTGATTGGTAATTTGGTATAAATTTTTACACCATTTCTTAGTATTTATAAGTTCTAAGTAAAGGGGACTTCCGTCTTCTCTTTGGATTTCAACCTTATCTCTTAAAATCCTTGCAGATTCAAAAATTCCCTTACCTTCAATTCTATTCATTACTATTTGAAATTCCCTATCTGTAAGGGGAGCGCCTTTTAGCTTTTCCTCATTAAATTTACAAAGCTGTTTTCGAAAATTATCTATTAGTTCTTTTTCGTTTGTGATATTTACTCTTTCATATCCATTTTTACTTAAGTAATCTATTAAATTTTTTTCAAGTATTGCTTCAGATTCGTATCTCAATTTTAATCAGCTCCTAAGGTTTGCTATATCTTACTATAACAGTAGCACTTATTTTTAGAAATGTCAATGCTATAGTTTGATATAACACTTTTTGCTTTGTGTCATTGGAGGGCAGACACATGGGTCTGCCCCTACGCTCAACCATGATATATGCTAAAATCACTGCGATGCCTATTGTAAATGGTGTCTATATGAAACCGGATGGACACATAGGTCCATCCCTACAATATATGATGGTTTCAATGCTGTAGGGGTTGACCTATGTGTCAACCCGTTTATATGCCAATTAAAAAGTCTTGGTTCCCCTGTTTCCAAAGGTTCCAAGACTTTTGTATAGTAATCCCGCCGTAGGTTGCGGCCTTATACCTTCCTTTGGTCGGTATATGCCTCGCCAACCATGACAGGGGTAGTACCTTCAGTTCAACTTCACTTTCACTGTCGTTCGTTTCACTGGGTACTACTCCCACTCAATTGTCGCTGGTGGTTTATTGCTTATATCGTATACTACTCTATTAACAAGTGGTACTTCTTCTGTAATCCTATTTGAAATCTTTTCCAATAATTCTAAAGGTAGTTTTACCCATTGAGCTGTCATACCATCTACACTGTTAATGGCTCTTAAAGCTATAGTGTAGGTATAGGTTCTTTCCCCCTGGGATACTCCTACTGTTTTTATATTGGGTAGTGCTGCAAAGTATTGCCAGATTTTTTTATCCCAACCTGCTTTTTTGATTTCATCTCTAAATATATAATCTGCTTCTCTAACTATACTAAGTTTTTCTTCTGTTAATTCTCCTAAAACTCTAATTCCAAGTCCTGGTCCTGGGAAGGGTTGTCTTTCTACTATCTCTTCTCTTATTCCTAGAAGTTTGCCTACTTCTCTTACTTCATCTTTAAACAATTGTCTTAAAGGTTCAACTAATTCAAAATCTATATCCTCAGGAAGTCCTCCTACATTATGATGGCTTTTTACTGCCACTTCTCCATCTAGTCCAGATTCTATTACATCTGGATAAATAGTACCTTGAACTAAATATCCTATATCATCAAGTTTATTCTGTTCTTCTTCAAATACTCTGATAAATTCTTCCCCTATAATCTTTCTTTTTTGTTCTGGATCACAAACCCCTTTGAGTTTCTTTAAAAATCTTTCCCTTGCATCTACTGTTATAAGGTTTATATGGAATTCATCTCTAAATACTTTTTCCACCTGTTCTTTTTCATTTTTTCTGAGAAGCCCATGGTCTACAAATACACATACTAGATTGTCTCTTATGGCTTTATGTACTAATACTGCAGCCACAGAAGAATCTACCCCACCAGATAAGGCGCATAGAGCTTTTCTATTTCCCACTTGATTTTTTATTTCCTCAATACTATTATAGATAAATTCCTCCATATCCCATTTTTTATCGCAATTACATATTTTGAATAGGAAATTATCTATAATATTTTTCCCTTCATTTGAGGTTTCAATTTCTGGATGAAATTTAACTCCATATATTTTCTGGTCTTTTTTTTCTACAGCTACAACTTTTCCATCTAAATTCCCTATAGATTTAAATCCTTCTGGAATATGGTCAAATACATATTCTTTATCTATCCAAAGAGACATCTTCCCATCAAGTCCATTAAACAATAGGCTTTCTATGTCTACTTCAATATCTTCAAATTTATAATGGTAAACCTTAGGTTTTGTTGAGCTGCCTTTAAAAACTTCTGCCATTATATCTGCACCATAGCCTATAGATAAAATAGGTATACCTAAATCAAATACCTTTTTATCTATAGATACCATATCTCTTGCCTCTCCACCAGATATGATAATACCTTCTGGTTTTTTTGCTTTAATTTTATCTAAGGAGTAATTATAAGGGAGTATTTCACAATATACTTTAGACTCCCTAACTCTTCTTCCTAAGAATCTACTAAATTTCCCACCTAAATCTAGGATTAAAATCAAATTGTTTCCTCCTATCTTCTGCTATAATTAGGAGCTTCTTTTGTGATGTTTATATCATGAGGATGATTTTCAATTAAGGAAGCACCTGTTATTTTTATAAATCTTGCTTTATCTTGTAATTCTTCAATACTTTTAGCTCCTACGTATCCCATTCCTGACCTTACACCACCGATAAGTTGGTATACTACATCTCCCAAAGGCCCTCTATATGGAACTCTACCCTCTACTCCTTCTGGTACTAATTTTTTAGTATCTTCTTGGAAATATCTATCTTTACTGCCAGATTGCATTGCACCGATTGACCCCATGCCTCTATAGACTTTAAATCTTCTTCCTTCATATAATTCCTCTTCTCCTGGACTTTCTTTAGTTCCAGCAAATAAGGACCCTATCATTACTACATTAGCTCCCGCTGCTATGGCTTTGGTTATATCTCCAGAGTACTTAATTCCTCCATCTGCAATAATTGGTATATTATATTCTTTTGCAGCTTTAGCACAATTCATTACAGCAGTTACCTGAGGTACACCAATACCAGTAACTACTCTTGTAGTACATATGGAACCAGGTCCTATCCCTACCTTTATAGCATCAGCTCCAGCTTCAATTAAATCTACAGTAGCTTCTGCTGTAGCTACATTTCCTGCAATTATTTGAAGCTCTGGATACTCTAATTTAATCCTTTTTACTGCATCGATTACACCTAAGGAATGGCCATGGGCAGTATCTACTACTATTAAATCTACTTTTGCATTTACTAAAGCAGTTACTCTATCCATCATATCTTGAGTAACACCTACAGCTGCTCCTGCTAATAATCTTCCTGAACTATCTCTTGCGGAGTTTGGATATTCAATAGATTTTTCAATATCTTTAATAGTTATAAGACCTGCTAGCTTATTGTCTTCATCTACTAAAGGCAGTTTTTCTATTTTATGTTGTTTCATTATTTCTAATGCTTCATCCATAGTGGTTTCTCTAGTACCTGTTACTAAATTTTCTTTAGTCATTACATCATCTATCTTTTTTGTTGTATCCGTTTCAAATCTAATATCCCTATTGGTAATAATTCCAACTAAAGTATTGTCTTCTTCTATTATGGGAACTCCCGATATATGGTATCTTTCCATCAACTCTAATGCATCTGAAACATCATGATATCTTGAAAGGGAAAAAGGATCCGTTATTATACCATGTTCCGATCTTTTCACTTTATCCACTTCTAAAGCTTGTTCTTCAATACTCATATTTTTGTGGATTATACCTATGCCACCTTCACGAGCCATGGCAATTGCCATCTTCGCTTCTGTAACAGTATCCATTCCTGCACTCATTAGAGGAATGTTTAATTCTATACTTCTAGTTAAATGGGTATTTATTTTAGTCTCCTTAGGCAATATTTCCGATTTGCCTGGTAATAATAGCACATCATCAAAAGTCAAACCTTCTCCTACAAATTCCAAATCTAACTCCTCCTTATCATTTTTATTATAAATAGTATACCACAATTATTATAAATCCTTACCTAATTATAGCTGTATTATTAAATTTTAATATAATATTTTTCTTTATAAATTAACAGAGTTTAGTCCTTATGTCAAGGAGTTTATATTCAAATAAAACTTCCCTGAATTTTAGGGAAGTTTTTAGTCCTTCATAAGTCCATTTTTAATAAAATCAATCAAATAGTTAACTGCTAACTCATATTCATCTAAATTAGCTGAATTAACTATTTGAGGTAAATTGATAAATAGGTGATTTATAATATTTCTAACAAATTCTATAGGTAAATCCTCTCTAATTTCACCTCGTTCATAAGCCTTTTCTATTAAATTTGATATATAATCCATACTTTCAAAACCGTATTCCTTAGTTATATTATTTAAGTAATCAGTTCTACTAACAAGATATCTTCTAAATATTTCATTGTGTATTGGTGTTCCCAAATCCTTAACAAAACTTTGGGTGAATTTACTTATATTGGGATTTTTATTTGCGAATTTCATTCCGATTTTCATCAGATTTCTTAATACTGTAAATACATCTTCATCAAAATCTATAAGATCCATTCTATCGGATATGAATTTAAGTTTTTCCTCTGTAATAATATCCATCAAATGCATATATAAATCTTCTTTGTTCTTATAATGATAATAGAAGGTGCCTTTACTTATGCCTACCTCTCTTAAAATATTGTTGAGAGAGGCATTTTCATAGCCTTTTTTACCAAATTCATTCATTGCTACATTTATAAGTTCTTCTCGCTTTTCAAATAATTTTTCTTTGTTTTCAGTCAATATTACCACCTCAACAGCTTTCTACCATAGTTATATTTCTACTTTTCTCTTAAATAGTTTAAAAGCACCTATGTTTAATAATATTAAATACAAAATCCCAATAAAATAATATTGGTAATAACTTAAATAAAGTACTCCCTCTCCTCTTATTATACTACTTATGGATTTAGCTGCCCAAAAACCTGGAGCAAAGGAAAAAAATAATTCCTTTTTATCAATGAAAAACAAAGCTATAATAGGGAATATCATAAATATACCAAATCCCTTCATTACAGCAAATCCTTCAATTTTATTGTTTGATAAGGAGTTAATCAACAATCCATACATAGGAGCTTCTAAAGACGCTAATAATGAAATTGCAAATATATTTTTTAATGGTATATTCCCAATGTCTGAAAACCAAATAACAAATACGGTTGTAATATAAGCTAAAACTAATACTATAAAAAATCTAAAGGACAAAAATTGATTAATGCTTAATGGTGTTACTTTCACAGATGTAAGGATATTATCATCTCTATCTTCAAGAATGGAAAATGCTATTAATGCTCCAAAGGATATGGGGACCATTAATGTCAATATTACAATGATTAAATCTGCATATAAATCTATGCTAAAATCTGATTTTTCAGCTATCCAAGGTAACATGTATCTTCCAATTAATCCAAAGATAAATGGATACATAGCCATAAATCCCATCATAGAGTCCCTACTCCATTTTTTTATTTCATATTTAATAAAATTACTATACATAATTATTCACCACTTTCCTTAACTTGAAAGTCACTAAATTTTTTCATAACTATTATAAATAACACTAAAGATGCAATTACTAAATATACTATTGAAAACCATATTTTCCCACTATCTATTTCTCCACCAGTAGCTTCTAACAAAATTGCCGATGCTTTAGTAGGTACTATATGGAGAATTTTGTCAATAGTTTCATTTTTAATAAATCCTATATGATCTAATAAAACTGGTATTGTAAATATAAAAGTATATTTCATCATCCCCATTAACATCTCGGTAAAATCTTTAGTATTAAATGTTAATATAAATCCAACTAATGAATGAAAAAATGCTATTAATATCACTGAACCTATAAGTCCAAAAAAATTTAAGTTTATTTCTTTAAATATTTTTGCATAAGCATATATAAGAACTAAAGTTATTAAATTGGAAGTGATATTTGCAAATGTTTTTGCTAATATATATTCAGTTTTACTGATAGGTGACACTAATATGGTTCTAATAGTTCCTTCTTGCTTTTCATAAAACATAGTGGCTCCAATTAACACCATAGACATAGCAGTAGAGTCGATAAATACAACTAATGGAACCATGCTAGTTATATCATCTATTTTTGTAAAGAATAATACCCCTACCCATAATAATGCAACTAAAATCCCAGCTGTTAAAATATTGTACTTTCTCATCCTCTGCAATTCACCAGAAAATAAAACTGTGAAACTATTCATCTGTACTCACCCCTGTTACCTGAATAAAAATATCGTCTAAGGTCATCTCTTTACTATGAATAGTCAATATTTCCTTTGTCTTTATTATTTCAATAAACTTTTGATCGTTTTTTAAAGAATCTAAATCAAAGGATTCCTTTTCAATTTCTTCTCCTATTCTATATTCTACTTCTACCTTCCGCTCTCCATGTTTAAGTTTTAGATTTTTGGGAGTATCTATTTCTGCTATTTTACCATGGGCCATAAAGGCTACTCTATCGCAAAGTTCATCTACATCATTCATTAAATGGGTAGTTAATAGTACTGTTCCTCCATTTTCTTTAAATTCTTTTATTATTTCCTTTATTATCCTTGCATTATGAGGATCCAATCCATTAGTAGGTTCATCTAAAAACAAAATCTTAGGATCATTTAACATAGCTCTAACAAAATTTAGCCTAACCTTCATCCCTTTTGAATATTCTCCTACTTTTTTATTTTTATCTTCATATAATCCTACTCTCCTTAGTAAATTATCTGTATCTACACTGGATTTATATAATTTTTTGAAAAAATTTATATTTTCATCAGCAGTTAATTTTGAAAAATGAACAGGCATTTCAAATCCTACCCCTACTTCTTCGTAATAGGATTTATTATATAAGTTTAAATCTTTTCCTTTGTATAATATTTCCCCTTCATACTTTTCCAATAATTTTGTCAAAATTTTTTGGGTTGTACTCTTTCCTACCCCACTGGGCCCTAAAAGTCCAAATATTTCTCCATCTTTAATCTGGAAAGTTATGCCCTTGATAGTATATTCCTCATTTTTAGGATATTTAAAAGTCAAATTGTTAATTTGAAACATGGATACCACTCCTTTCAAACCTAAACATGGTTTTATATTATAGACCATCTGGTCTAGACTGCTAAGTCTATTGTAATATAGTATGTAATTTTTGTCAATAATATTAAACAAAAACTGCTCTAAAATGATAAATCATATTAGAACAGTAATTTTGATAATTATTTATATATTACAATGTTTAAGTATATACCAAGCAGCTTTTTTATCTACATCTACTACTTTAACATCTTTGAAATGTTTTTCCATTTCAGATTTGGCCACTTTAATAAAATTAAAGTAATCTCCATTTTCGAGAAATTCAGCTATATCTGTTATTAGGGATCTGTTTTGATTATAGTCATGAAATATTACTTTCCCTTTTGAGATTCTACACAATTCCTTATATATCTCTTTTCTCTCCATTGGATTTAGTCCGTGGATTACATAGGATGAAATAGCTAAATCAAAACTATCTTCATCAAAGGGTAATTTTTCTCCTGGGTTTATCTTTATCAATTCTACTTGAGTTCCCTTCAATTTCTTTCTTGCCTGCTTTAGCATCCCTGATGATGGGTCTACACCTACTACTTCTATGCCTAAATCCTGTAAAGCATAGGATAAGGCGCCAGTACCACAGCCTAAATCAAGTACCCTTTTATATTTACTAATATCTACTTCATTCTTTATCCTATTTAATATTTTTTTATAATACTTTACCTGATAGTCGAAAAACAAGGCATATATTGGGGAAATTATATCAAATAACATGGTATCCCTCCATAAATATTTTATTTAATCTATTATACCCATTATTCTCCATATAGCCTCATCAGGTATTATAAAATTTAATAACTGTATTAATATGCCTACAAATATTTATAAAACCAAGCTATACTCTCCTCCATCATATTGGTGGTGACAAAATGGTTTAAATTTGGATATTCTATAAATTTTATTTTGTCTTTATATTTATACATCGGTTTAATTTTATTATAAAAAATACGCTGACTTTCTATAGGTACTACATTGTCACTATCTCCATGCAATAGAAGAATTGGTCGATCCATTAATAAGTTTAAATTATTTTGAGGATCTAATTTATTAACTTTACCTTCAATTTTCTCCAATTGACCAGTTATAGATATTTCATTGAATTCTTTAAATCTTTTATTAAAATTTCTCCATCCACACGATCCATTAAATGCTACTAAAGCTTTTATAATAGGATTATGTGTAAATGCACCTGCTGCAGTAAATCCACCCATAGAGTTCCCTATAACTCCAATCTTATTTGAATCAGCACCATATTTTGATATTGCATCTTCTATGATAATATGGGATTCTTCTATATTGTTTAATATAGTTTTCCAAAAATACTTTGTGGCATCATCTATATCATAGTTTCGAAGAGGGTTTCTTTCTCCATGATAGATTGCATCAGGGATTATTACCTGATAGCCTACTGCTGATAATATAAATCCTCTCATCCTTTGTAGTTCTTTATTTGAACTCCAGCCATGATATAGAATTATTGTCGGTAATAGTTTTTTGCCTTCTTTCGGTCTAAATAAAATAGCTGGAATTTTTCTTATGGTAATTTTATCTTCAATTATATAGTTTGTTTTTAAATGGTCAGTCATAATGCTAAACTCCTTTTCAATATGTTTTAATGATAATTATGTTTATAATACCATATTTATAATATTATAAACAGAGAAAATGAAATGTGATGTATTCTAAATTGTAAAGGGCAGACACATGGGTCTGACCCTACCCTCAAACCCTGATGCATTCTCCATTGTAGGGGTTGACCTATGTGTCAACCCCTTTATATATCAACCCCTTTATATATCAACCCCTTTATGTGTCAACCCGTTTATTCACCAACTTTTCTACGACAAAATCGGTATCTAAGAAAAACGCTTGTCTTTTATCCTTATCTTCTATATCTTCAAACCCTAATTGATAGACCACTGGATTAGTGTTAGATTTTATAGTTAATAATTTTTGTTTTGAATCATATGAACAAATATATCTGGTATAAGTATTGTGATTATATTTTTCATTTCTAACAAATCCATTTGGCATAGTCATTGCAGCCATTATATTATAAGAATATGAAAGTGCTTCTTTATAATTATTGGGTTTAATATTCATTTTAGTTAGATAAAAGGCTTTAATAAATCTAGAAATAGGATCATAGCCTCCTGGCAGATTTTTAACAGAATTAAAATCTTCAAGATTATCTAAATCTAAAAGTTGGTTCAGTCTTCTAACATGAGATTCAAAGCCCGGTGAATTGGTCATTACATCATATGGGTTTTCATAACATTTCAATTCCCTTCTTTTAGGTTCAATAACAATGCATCTTTTAGTAGAATCTGCAAACATAAAGTGAAAATCTGGTGAAATTACATTTTCTCCACTATGGTCTTTAGTAGAAATATGGATATTTGGTAAGTCTTCAACTAATTCCTCTACAGTTTTGTAGTTTGTAAGTGCATAAGTGAAATAATTTAAACTAGAAATATTAACCTTTCCCGATTTCACTTTATTAGCATAAAGATTAAACCCTGAAAAAGCATTAGTAATCCCTATTAATCCATGCTCATTTACACCGTCTTTCAATGGTTCACGATTTTCAAAACATATTCCTAATGCCATATATTTTGAATACAATGGTTTACCCATTAAATCATTACAAAAATTATAATTTTTAGGCAAATAGGTTACATTATAATTTAACGGAATTTCATAATCCATTGTTCTTCCCATGACACAACCATCTTCATAATTTATTTTTATACCTGTACACATATTATCCCTCTCATTATCATAATATATTTGTGAAAAGACTGGAATTTGTTCATTATTCCAATTCATCAACTACTACTTCATGGCAATTTAGTATATTTATCTTATTATTCCCTTCTCCATATATTAATTCTCCTTTTGCATTTGACAACTCTTCCTTATTATTTTCTATAACATCCCATTTAACATTTCCCCTTAATACTTCTCGATTATCTACAGAAGCAGTTATTTTTAAATCCATATTACTGTTCAGTCTAATTTTAGTTCTATTAACATCATCTATAACCCAGTCTTTTCCAATATCACCTACTATTAATTGTAAATCATTACCACCATTAATTTCAACTTCTCTATTTTCAGGTATTATTAAACTAAAATCATTAGGATAAACATTATTAGCTCCATTGCTATGGATATAGTTACCTACAAATGAAATATATAAAGTATCTCCTGATTTGTTGGTTCTAATGTATTCATTGTTTGAGAGTTCCTTTGCTTTTTCTTCCCTATCTGTTGTAATATCTAAAGAACCATTTAGGGATATTTTACTATCATTTCCCGTTCTAATAGTTAGATTTGTATAATTAGGAGGATTTATAACTATTTTTTTAATATCTTCTTTTAATTCAATTTCATTATTAGGAATTTGGTAACTATAAGTCTCGGCTAATATCATAGAACTAAACCTATCCATCATACCTATTTCAATAAATCCATAGATTGTTAAGTTTACGCCGACTATTATTAATACAATGAAAATACTAAATATATCATATCTAATCTTTATATCTTCTTCTTTATATCTATAACTATACCATAGTATTTCTCCACCAATTAAAAAGAGTATAGCAGGCCAAAATTTCATTCCCCATTCTACTGCTGACACTTTACTTATTTGAGAGATGAATATTAAAATTCCAAAGAAAATTAAAACAATTGCCATGGAAATAGTTCCTACTCGTCTTTTTTGCATATCTCTTCACCTTCCTCTTCTTCTCCCTTACTTTTATTTAAAAGTTTAATACCTCCAGCAATAAATATTATGGATACTATTGAAGTTTGGATATAGTTCCTTATTTCACCAGGAATTAAAGGATATAGTATACGTTCTATAACTATTAATATTCCTATTGAAATAAGTCCCCAACCTATCCATTGGGATTTAATATTGGGTAAAACAAACTTATCCTCTTTTTTAATGCCATCATCTTCACTAAAAGAATGTAATGCATCAAAGAAACTATAAAACCATATTAAAGGTAAAACAAACAAGAATAAGGATAAACCTAACCAGCCCATAAAGAATATGGTAAAGAAGAAGGCTCCCATTATTGCCAATCCCTTTTTCTGATAACCTAGATACATATGACCTGCACCAGGAATAACAGATAGAGCCATTGTAATGGTTTTTTTATTTGATTGTTTTAATTCATCTATGCCTTTGTTTTCCACTTCTTTTTCTTC
>NZ_DATHXO010000101.1:0-2139 GCF_035459645.1 Schnuerera sp. | reverse complement strand
CTGTATAAAAAAATCGTGCAACGAGAACCGTCCCCGTTGCACCCCATTGCACCATAACTATTTTAATACTTTTTCTAACAACCTGTCGAATCCTTCTAATGTTTCAATTCTAACTGCTTTTCTAACTAATTCATTTAATATCTCTGTATCATTTATAGTTTCTAATTTTTCTCTTATATATTTTGGTACAAAATCAAATCTTTCTGATAATATATCTATTGTATTTTCCCTTATTGCTTCTTTTCTAGCTTTCTCTGCAGCTTCTTTTCTTTCTTCTTTTGCCCATTCTTCAAATAATGGTGAACCCATAAGCATATCCCTCCTTATGATACTAGTAATCATCTCCTTAGAATACTCTACTTCTGACAAAAATGACATTGCTGTTAAGATATCTTTACTCAATGCTTCATCTTCTATTTCAGATACTATTTTTACTGATTCATTTAATACTATTTCTTTATTATCTTTTTTCCTTTCATCTTTCATTAATGGTAATAAAGCATATAATCCTATTAATTCATTTTCTAATACGATTTCCTTATCCAATTCCCATGCTCTTAATACATCATATTCATAATGTATATTACTATTATCAAATATATCGTCTATGATTTTATTATCTGTAGTTTCCTCATTTTTTGAAAAATATATTACTACTTGTTTCATTGGAAGTAATTCTCTATTAGTGCTTAAGAGTGATTCATATACATCTGCTCTATATCTTAACATTCTAGCTGGAAGAGCAGTATCTATATAGCCTTGTGGTTCTAAATTCAATATGAAATTATTATCTTCATCTTCTATCAAATATAATGCATCTAATCGTGATTGTACTTTCGGATTTTTCTCAGGTTTAATTTCCCTAAACTTAATATCTTCAACCCTTCCTAATACTGCCTTTATCCAATCTTCCGGTCTTAACTGCAACAATCGTTTTGATGGTATGTCTATACTAGCCAATTCATCACCTCGTTATCGTTACCTTTATCTTTATTATACCACATTAATACCATATCCTGTTTCCATCTTTAATTCTTCTTCAATCTGATGCATTAACTCATCATCAATTTCTTCATCTACACTAACTTTCACCATAGCTTCATTAATATATATGCTTGGATTTTTCTTTATGAGTATTCCTTTTTCTCTAAATAACATCTTTACTATTTTTATAATTTCATTTTGATTTGGATTTTCGTTTATAATTATATTCCATCCAGTTTCTTTTTCCAATTGTTCTATAATATCCTTGTATAAACAACCTATTTGAGGTGAGACAAAGGATAGTTCTATATAGGGAATATTGTTTGAAACTTTCTTACTCTTTTTAAATAACTTATGCCTTTTATCTAAAAAAACACTCTCTATAATATCAAAAGCTTTATTTTGCTCCATCATTTCCCCCATATCTTTAATTTTTAAAGATATTTCCTCTGTTTTTAGTTGGCTATTAGAGTCAATTACAAGTTTCATTCCTGATTTTCTTTCAAATTCTTCTTGAATCCTAGAGATTCCATCTATATCCTTACTAAGATCTATGGAAAAGTATCCTTTATCTCGATAGTAAGACAACTTGTCTATCATCACTCTTCTAGGAAGTAAAGAATATATAAGTTCCTCAGCAGCACCTTGGTTGCAATCATCATTTATCTCAACTTTCCAACCTGTTTCCCTCTCTATTTTCTCTATTTCATCTTTATATATTTTCTTTGCCTTATCTGGAAAATCAAAGTAAAGTAATGCTATTTTATCCTCATATCTAGCACCAGTTTTATAAAGACCTGCCTCCTTTGGAAATATATCATTAACAAAAGCCAACATATCATTCATTTCCATTTCAGTAGATTCTTCTTGTATTAGTTCCTCTTCTTTAACTGGATGGTATAAAAATAGTCGTCTAGAATTAGGTGCAAAATACTTTGTATTATTCAATATATCTCTATATTCAATTACCTTCTCCTCTGAAAAATTACTTTGCCCACTCCAAATATAAATTATCTCTTCTACAGAATAACCTGTATTTACTCCAGTTAATTTATATAAATATCGCCACAACTCCGGCATATCTTCTTCTTTAATCTGAACCCTTTTATATAAAGGTTTTATCTTTTTCATCATGGAAAGTTGTTTTCTAGGCTT